>CAZEDA010000091.1:0-10500 GCA_964510915.1 uncultured Rhodocyclaceae bacterium
ACTCGAGGCGCGCGACGATCCCGAACCGGTCGCGCAGCGGGTTGGTGAGCATGCCTGCCCGCGTGGTCGCTCCCACCAGGGTGAACGGCGGCAGGTCCAGCTTGACCGAGCGCGCGGCCGGCCCCTCGCCGATCATGATGTCGATCTGGTAGTCCTCGAGCGCCGGGTACAGCACTTCCTCGACGACCGGGGAGAGCCGGTGGATCTCGTCGATGAACAGCACGTCGTTGGGCTCGAGGTTCGTGAGCAGCGCGGCAAGGTCGCCCGCGCGTTCGAGCACCGGGCCCGAGGTCTGTCGCAGATTGACGCCCATCTCGCGCGCGATGATGTGCGCGAGCGTCGTCTTGCCGAGGCCCGGGGGACCGAAGAGCAGCACGTGATCCAGCGCCTCGCGCCGGCCCCGCGCCGCCTCGATGAAGATGGAAAGCTGTCCGCGCGTCTTTTCCTGGCCCACGTACTCGTCGAGCTGACGCGGCCGCAGCGCCCGCTCGAGGGAGTCCTCCTGGTTGCCCTGGGAGGCCGGTGCGACGAGGCGATCGGTCTCGATCATCGCGGCAGCGTCGCGCGAGAAACGAAGGCGATCGCGGTTGCCGTGATCACTGGGTGCGGGAAGCCTGGTATGCGGCGATCACGCTGTCGGCCTCCGGCAGACGGGCGGCCGCAGCGGCCGGAAGCTGCGCCGCCAGCTTGTCGATGCGGGCGTTGAGGATGCCGGTCAGCTTGATGATCAGGGTGCGCTGGTACTTGGCGCCGAGCGGCGACAGCGCGAAGCGCTGGCCGTCGATGTTCTCGTTGGCCTCGATCGAGAAGCGCATGGCCTTGTCCTCGTCGTCCCACGCGTAGGTCAGTGCCTTCTGTTCCTCTTCGGTGCCCGGGTAGTCCTGGATCAGCCGGCCGCTCAGGCCGTAGTAGCCCGCCACGTGGAAGGCCACGGAGTGATCGATGATCTTCGCCTGCTTGCGACCGATGTCGGTGCGGAAATGGGACAGCAGCGTGTCGAGGTCCTCCCCGGAGAAGCTCGCCCGTCCCATGGCCTCCCACTCCGGGCCGAGCCACTGCAGGGACGACCAGTCGCTGCGGCTCTGCTCGATCAGGGGAGCGGCCAGCAGCTTCTCGGCGGCATCCCACTGGGGGTTGCCCCGCTTCCAGTCCTTGCCGAACTTGCGTTCGCGGCCCAGGCGAGCCAGGGAATCGCGCACGGCCATGAGGCTCTGCTGCTTGAGGTAACGGTTGCCGACGGCGACGGACGTCTTGAGGTCGTGCACGGCGAGAAGCTCGGACAGGTCGGCACCGGAAGGCGAATCCGCCGCCGAGGACGGGACGCTCGCCGAGACGAAAGCGAAGGCGACGACGGCCGAGCGGGCGAGCCGGACGAAAAGCGAAGGAATCATGACGGAGACCTGAGAACGATGGGAAGACGGAATGGGACCGTCGAACAGCGGGATTATATCGATGCGCCCGGCCCGCCGAACGTTCCGCCCGGAAAACAGCGGCAGGACGGGGGGTCTACACCTTCGCGAGCACGCGAAGCGCCTGACGGATGGCGTCCTGGACGGAGAGATCCGGGGCAAGCTTCGCGAGGGCCGCCCGGGCTTCCTTGTCGTTGTAGCCAAGCGCCACCAGGGCGTTCAGGGCGTCGTTGCCCGCCACCACCCCGGGGGCCGTTCCGGCCGGCAGGGACACGCCACCGGCCAGCTTGTCCTTCAGTTCCAGCAGCAGCCGCTCCGCCGTCTTCTTGCCGATGCCGGGAATGCGCGTGAGGCGGGCCGTGTCCTGGGCGGCCACCGCCACGTGCAGTTCGTCCACCGACATGCCGGACAGCAGGGCGAGCGCCGTGCGGGCGCCGATTCCGGAGATCTTCAGCAGCAGCCGGAACACCTGCCGCTCGCCGTCCGTGCCGAAACCGAACAGCAGGTGGGCGTCCTCGCGAACGATCAGGTGCGTGAGCAGCGTGACCTCCGCCCCGGTGGCGGGCAGGTGGTAGAACGTGCTCATGGGCACGTCCAGCTCGTAGCCCACGCCGTGGACGTCGATGACGACCGTGGGCGGATGCTTCTCGGCGATGCGGCCGGTCAGTCTCGCGATCACACCAGCCTCCCGCCACGCATCCGGCGCCCGGCCGTGGCCAGCCCGCCCATCCCGAGACCGGCGTGCGCATGACAGATGGCGCACGCGAGGGCATCGGCGGCATCTGCCGAGGGCAGACCGGGCAGCTGCAGAAGACGGCCGACCATCGCCTGGACCTGCTCCTTCTGGGCGTGGCCGTTACCCACCACCGCCTGCTTGACCTGGAGCGCGGTGTACTCGGCCACCGGCAGCCGGTGCAGCACCGCCGCGCAGATGGCGGCCCCGCGGGCCTGGCCCAGCAGCAGCGTCGACTGGGGATTCACGTTCACGAACACCTTCTCCACGGCCACCTGCTCGGGCGCGTTGCCTTCGATCACCTCCCCCAGGTTGCGCAGGATGGTCTCCAGGCGCTGGGGGAGACTCTCGGTCTCGTTGGTGCGGATGCAGCCGCTGGTGACGTACTCCAGCTTCTGCCCGTTCTTGATGAGCACGCCGAAGCCCGTGATCCGCAGACCGGGGTCGATGCCGAGGATGCGGACGGGAGCGGACGCGGCGGCGGCCGTCATGCGCGGACGGCTCAGAGGGTGAGAGGCGATCCGGCGTGACTGAGCGGGCTGTCCAAAGCGCCCCAATCAAGGCGCCAAGCACAGACGTAGCTCGGCCTACGGCGAGCATTGGCAACGATGAGTGGGGCGCTTCGGGCAGCAAGAGCGGTCATGTCGGATTGCCTCTCACCCTCTTATGCCTCGTCGATCACGGCGTTGGTGTAGACCTCCTGGACATCGTCGAGCGACTCCAGCGCGTCGAGCAGCTTGCGCATCTTCACGGCGTCGTCGCCGGTCATGACAGTGTCCGTGGAGGCCTTCATGACGACTTCCGCGAATTCGGGCTTCATGCCCGCCTTCTCCAGGGCTTCCTTGACGGTCACGAAGTCGTTGTTGGGACCGGTGATGACTTCGATGGAGCCGTCGTCGTTGGTCACGACGTCCTCGGCACCGGCTTCGATCGCGATCTCCATCACCTTGTCCTCGCTCGCACCCGGCGCGAGGATGAGCTGGCCGCAATGCTTGAACAGGAAGGCCACGGACCCGTCGGTGCCCAGGTTGCCGCCATGCTTGGCGAAGGCGTGGCGCACGTCGGCGACCGTGCGGGTGCGGTTGTCCGTCATGCAGTCGACGATCACCGCGGCGCCGGCGATGCCGTAGCCCTCATAGCGGATTTCCTCGTAGTTGACGCCGTCCAGCTGCCCCGACCCGCGCTTGATGGCGTTGTCGATGGTGTCCTTCGGCATGTTCTGGTCGCGCGCCTTGTCGATGGCGAGGCGCAGCCGCGGATTGCTGCTGGCGTCACCGCCGCCCAGTCGCGCGGAAACGGTGATTTCCTTGATGAGGCGGGTGAAGATCTTGCCCCGCTTGGCGTCGGTGGCGGCCTTCTTGTGCTTGATATTGGCCCACTTGCTGTGTCCTGCCATGGCTGACTCTCGAAGCTTGGAATGGGAATCGGAGACGCGCTCGCAAACAACCCGCGGCGCGCGAACAGTGATTGATATACTTTTCAGAATGTTATCACCGCCCTCCCGGAGCCTGCCATGCCCGAGCCGATGCTCATCGCCAAATCCGACCGGGACCTGTTCCTGCTGCCGGGCCTTGCCAACCGCCACGGACTGATCACCGGGGCCACCGGCACCGGCAAGACGGTCACCCTGCAGCGGCTGGCCGAGCAGTTCTCGGCCCTCGGCGTACCCGTGTTCCTGTCGGACGTGAAGGGCGACCTCTCGGGTCTGTCCCAGGCCGGCGCCTGGAACCCCAAGCTCAAGGAGCGCGCCGAGAAGCTCGGCATGGGCGATCTCGCCTTCTCCGGCAGCCCTGTCGCCTTCTGGGACGTGCACGGCGAAAAGGGCCACCCGGTCCGCGCCACCATCTCCGAGATGGGCCCGCTGATGCTGGGCCGCATGCTCAACCTGAACGACACGCAGCAGGGCGTGCTCACCCTCACCTTCAAGATCGCCGACGACAACGGTCTGCTGCTGCTCGATCTGAAGGACCTCCGCGCCATGATCCAGTTCGTCGGCGACAACGCGAAGGAATTCACCACGAGCTACGGCAACATCTCGGCCGCCTCCATCGGCGCGATCCAGCGCGGCCTGCTGGAACTCGAGCATGAAGGCGGCACGAATCTGTTCGGCGAGCCCGCCCTCGACCTCGACGACCTGATGCAGACCGGCAGCAAGGGCCGCGGCGTGATCAACATCCTCGCCGCCGACAAGCTGATGCTCACGCCCAAGATCTACGCGACCTTCCTGCTGTGGCTGCTCTCCGAGCTGTTCGAGCGCATGCCGGAAGTGGGCGACCCCGAAAAGCCCAAGCTCGTCTTCTTCTTCGACGAGGCGCATCTGCTGTTCAACGACGCGCCGCCTGCGCTGCTGGAAAAGATCGAGCAGGTCGTGCGGCTCATCCGCTCCAAGGGAGTCGGGGTGTACTTCGTCACGCAGAACCCGCTGGACGTGCCCGACACCGTGCTGGGCCAGCTCGGCAATCGCGTGCAGCACGCCCTGCGTGCCTTCACGCCGCGCGACCAGAAGGCCGTGAAGACCGCGGCCACGACGCTTCGTGCCAATCCGAAACTGGACACCGAGAAGGTCATCACCGAACTCGGCGTCGGCGAGGCGCTGGTCTCGTTCCTCGACGAGAAAGGCCGTCCGGAGATCGTCGAACGCGCCTTCATCTGTCCGCCCGCGAGCCGCATCGGTCCCGCCACCGACGCCGAACGCGAAGCGACGATCCGCGAGTCCGCCGTTTACGGCGTGTACGAAAAGACGGTCGATCGCGAATCCGCCTACGAAAAACTGCGGGACCGTCGGCAGGATGCCGAAGCCCCCGCGGCCGCCGGCAAGCCCGCCGCGGAGGCTGCCGAGGACGACGGCGGCGGCATGATGGGCGGACTGAAGGACATCCTGTTCGGCTCGACCGGTCCGCGCGGGGGACGCCGCGAGGGCGTCATCGACGCCGCGGCCAAGAGCGTGGCGCGGACGGTCGGTTCCAGCATCGGGCGGGAGATCGTGCGAGGGGTGCTGGGCTCGATTCTCGGAGGCGCCACCACGCGCCGCCGTCGCTGACACGCGGTGCCATCGTCGGGCCGCGAGGCCTACCGCCCCGGGCTGGGCTCGCTGCTGGTGTTTCTCGCCGCAGTGGGCTTCTCGTTCAAGTCGATCCTCATCAAGCTCGCCTACGGCTACGGTGTCGACGCGACGTCCCTGTTCGCGCTGCGCCAGATCTTCTCCGCGCCGTTCTTCGCGGCGCTCGCGATCTGGTCACGGGACCAGGCGCTGCCTCGCTCAGCTCTCACGCGTCGTGACTGGCTCCAGCTGGCCGGCCTCGGTCTGCTGGGCTACTACGTCGCCGCGTGGCTGGACTTCCTGGGGCTGCGCTACATCAGCGCCGGTCTCGAACGCCTCATCCTGTTTCTGTACCCCACTATCGTGCTGCTGCTCTCCGCGTGGTGGCTGCACACGCGAGTCGGCAAACGCGAAATCGCCGCGCTCGTGCTCTCCTATGGCGGCATGGCGCTCGTGTTCGCCGGCCACGTCACGGCGCCCGGCGGCGAGCGCGACCTCGCCCTCGGCGCCACGCTGGTGTTCGCGAGCGCGGTCGCCTATTCGGTCTATCTCATCGGGTCGAGCCGTGTGGTGCATCGCTTCGGCACCGTACGGTTCACCGCCTGGGCGATGCTCGTGGCCACGGTGGTGGGGGTAGGCCAGTTCCTCGCCACCCATGGACTCGACTCGCTTCGGCTGCCGGGGCCCGTCTACGGCCTCTGCGCGATCATGGCCATCTTCTCGACCGTGGTACCGGCGCTGCTCATGACCGAGGGCCTCCGGCGCGTCGGCGCCAATCACGCAGCCCTGGTGGGCACCATCGGGCCCGTGGTGACCATGATCCTCGCGGCGCTCATCCTGGGCGAAGCGATGGAGGCCACACAGATGGCAGGCGCATTCCTCGTCCTGACCGGCGTGCTTCTCGTGAGTCTGCGCCCCGCCCGGGTCGAATCCCCCGCGGAACCCTGATTCCGCAGGAGGTTTCGTGCCGGGGAAGGTCCGCTTTCTCCGCGCGGACAGGCCCCCGGGGAAGAAATCAGTGCACGGTACGGCCGCGCCAGTGGATCCGTCCTTCCCCAGCCCTCAAGAGTGGACCGGCAGCGCCGAAAAACCGGTCACCACAAGTTTTTTGTCCCCGCCCCGAGGAACCTGTTCCCGTGACTCCTGCTCCGGACCCCGCGGTCGCCCTGCTGCGACGGCTGGCGTTCTCCCGACGCTTCGTCTGCGTCGGCGCATTTCTGGTGGCCGGATGGTCGGCATTCGCCTGGCTGGCGTTCCAGGCGCTCTCTTCCGCTCGCGAAGCACTGCTCGCCCATCCCGCCTTCCGGGACATGCAGCCCGTGATCGATGCCCTCGCCGACCGGGGTCTGCTGCTTGTCGGCACGGCCGCCTTCGGCGCCGTCCTCACGGCCTATCTCGTGTTCGTCCTCTTCAATTCAGTCGCGCAGCCGCTGCATGAAGCCGCTGCGACGATGCGGACCCGCTGGCGCGGCGGTGCCCCGGCGCAGGCCGACCCGCTCGACGACATCGTCGCCGCGCTCGACCAGGCCAGCTCGCTCCTGCAGAAAAGCGCGGATGCCGTCGAAGCCGTGGCGAACGCGGTGTCGGCGGATGCCGATGCCGTGTCGAGCTTCGGCGCCGGGATCGGACTTCGTTCCCGCGCACAGATGCGGGCGATCGCGACCGCCTCCACGGCAACGCTGGCCGTCGACCGCCACGTGCGCGACGTCACGCGCGTGCTCGCCGAATTCGAGCAATCCGCCGCGAACGCGGGCTCGCAGACTTCGTCAGCGGACACGCTCGCCGAGGCCCTGCCCCCGGGTCGGATCGGGCGCGTGGTCGAGGCGATCCGCACGGCAGCGGACCGCACGCAGCTCCTCTCCATGAATGCTGCGCTCGAAGCGGCGCGCGTGGGACAGTCCGTCCGCGGCTTCGCGGTCGTGGCCGACGAGGTGAAACGCGTGGCGGAGCGCACCGGCTCGTCCACCGGCGAGATGCACGAGCTTGCGGGTCAGGCCTTCGCGTCGGGCGGGCGGTCGGGCAACACCAGTGCCGCGGTCGATACCACGCTCACCGGCGCCGAGGACTCGCGCAGTCGCAAAGCCGGCAGCCTGCCGTCCAGCGCAGCACGGGCGCATCGCGAGGCGGCGGCCGTGATCACCCGCAATCTGGAAAGCGTGACGCGTGACGCGCGCGCCAACGTGGAAGCCGCGGACGCGCTTGATCTCGCCGCGGATGCGATGCGCTCGCAGGCGATCACGCTGCGGACATTGGCGCGAGGGCTGGGAAAGGTCTGAACGACTGGTGCGGACCGTCCCTGGCTCAGGGTTTGTCGGTACCGCCGGACTCCGCGAACGTGATTCGGGCGCGCAACTGTTTCGCCGCCGCATCGTCGCCACGCCGGATCGCCAGCTGTTCCGCGAGGCCCAGCCAGGCAAGCAGCGGCCGGCGCATGCCCTGCGCGGACGCGGTGGCGATCGCGCCGTCGATCCCCTTCGGCGAGATCTCGGTGCGGCGATACAGCACCCCTGCGGCGATCAGCCGGGACACCGGATCTTCGATCGCCAGCATCGCAGCATTGCGTCCTTCCGCAGACGCCGCAGTCACCATCGGCCGGTACGCATCAGCCAGCGCCGACCGATCGAGCCCGGCCCACTCTCCGGACAGGAACACCGCGTAAGCCTTCTCCTCGCTGCCGCGAACCGCAGCGCTGTCCGACGACGGACATTCGGAGAACGCCACCGCCGCCACGGCCACCCCGCAGCGAACGAGAACCGCTCGCTCGCGCATCGCGAGATCGCCCGTGCCGGATATGGCGGCGAGCGCGCGGGCATAGGCGCGTTCCGCCGCAGCGGGCCTGCCCTGCAGATAGTGATCCCGGAATTCTTCGAGGGAGCCGCGCGCCTGAATCTGCCAGTCCGGCACCGGCGGCGCGCTGGAGCAGGCGGCACCGACGAGGACAACCCCGGCGAGGGCAAAACGACGGATCGCGATGGAGATCCCGTCTCGCGTGCGAATCCTCATGGCAGCTTCACCTTGCCGTCACGCGCGAACGGCCACTTGCGATTCAGTTCGTTCAGCAGCGTCTGCGTCTTCTGCAGGCTGTCCTCCACCTGGGAGCGCAGCGCGACGAGATCGCCCGAGGCCTCGCGGGCGGACTTGGAGACGCTGGCGAGATCCGAGGTGGCGGCGCGCGCGTTGTCGAGCGTGGCATCGAGTTTCTGGATGGACCCTCGCAGTTCGTTGAGACCGGTGGTCAGCGTGCCCATGGCACGACGGGCTTCGCCGGCCACGCCGGCATCGCCCAGCACGCGATCGTCCGTGTGCGCCAGCACCTTGTCCATGCGCTTCGCCACGCCGTTCAGCGAGACCGTGAGCGCGTGCAGGCGGTCGAGACTGTCGAGGATCTTCTGCGAACTGTCGGCCCGGCCCGTGATGCCTTCCAGCATGCCGTGGTTGCCGGCCATGCGCGAAGCCA
Source organism: uncultured Rhodocyclaceae bacterium (assembly GCA_964510915.1). Lineage (GTDB taxonomy): Bacteria > Pseudomonadota > Gammaproteobacteria > Burkholderiales. The sequence continues at coordinate 8,640 of CAZEDA010000091.1, forward strand.
CGGTCTCCAGCTGCGCGAGGCTGCGGTTGAGGCTCGACTCCGCCTCGGTCATGCGATTGATGTTGCCGAGTACCGACTTGGCCTGCGCGACGATCTCCGGCAGTTCGCGCGTCGCATCGTCCACCTGGAGTCGCACCTTCATGCCCTTCGGCAGCGGGGGATCCGCGAGTCGCGGCGACTCCACGCGGATGCGGGCCCCGCCCACGAGAGGCTTGACGAGGGAGAACGTGCTGCTCGTTCGCAGCCAGCGCGCATCGCGCTCCTTCAGGGAAACGTCGATCCAGACCTCGCCGTCGTCCGCAAGCCCCATGCCGGTGACCGAGCCGATGGGGAAACCGGAAAACGTGATCGGCATGCCCACATCCACGCCGTCGACATCCTCGGCCAGCAGCGTGAGCGAACGCGAGGGTTCGAAGGTACCCCGCGCGTAGAGTGCATAGATCGTGAGCGCCGCGATGCCGAGCGGCAGCAGGATCAGCAGCGCGCCCACCTTCAGGCGGAGGTGCCGGAGTGCAGGCGGTCGTACAGTGGGGCGTTCCATGCGTAGTCCACGATCCAGCAGGTCTCGAACTCGTCCGCGAGGCCCGACAGCAGCGTGTCGAGGAACGGCGGATAGAGAATGTCCGGCAGCTGCAGCGCCGGACGGTCCACGACGATTATAGGAGCCGCCATCAGCGCGGCCCGGAGAAACTTGGCCACGAAGCGGTCTTCGTGATCCAGATCGGAGTCCCGGCTCATGGCGCTTTCGCTGCGACCCAGGCGCTCCAGCATCGGCAGCACTCGGGCCACGGCCTCGTCGAATCCGAGCGACTGCTGGAACTGCAGCACCAGAGCGATGTTCTCGATCATGGTGAGATTGGCCCGCATCGGCAGGGACGAAGACACCAGCACGGCCTCCTCGTGCGCAGCGAGGAACGCCTCGCGCTCGGTCGCATCCGTCACGAACTGCAGCGGTGCCTTGGCCGTGCCGAGGATCATGCGATGTACCGGATCGCGAGCACGCCGACCTCGATCAGCATGATGACGAAGAACAGACGCACCATGCCGTGCAGCACGGCGATCGGCGCGAAGTGCACCTGGCGGGGTGCGTGGATGGCCTCGGCAATCGGAATCACCGTGACCGCCAGCCCGAACAGCAGGGCCTTGCCCCAGAGCGCGGCCATCGCGGCCGGATCGAACACCTTGCCGATCATCAGCTGCAGGTCGGCGCTGGGCGCGTTCCACGGGCGATAGCCGGTGATCACGAAATGCGCGCAGAGCACCGACACCGTGACGCCGATGACGGTGAGGCACAGCACCGACACCGTGCCGCCGATCACGCGGGGAATGAGTTCCAGCTTCATCGGGTCGATGCCGGCCTGCTCGAGCCCGCCCATCTCGTTGCGGATGCGCATGATCGACACCTCCGTCGAGATGGCCGCACCCGTGCGCAGGGCAACGAACAGCGCGGTGAGGAGGGGCACGATCTCGAGCACGAGCAGGCGGAACGTGAACTCGAGCGCGTAGTCGTACAGACCCACGTCCCGCGCCGCGTTCGCGAGGATCTGAGTCACCACGAGACTCAGCACCGCCGCGAAGGCGGTATAGCCCCCGAGAATCTGCCAGGCCGTGAAGTAGATCTGCCGCGCGATGACTTCGCGCGTCGCGCTGTTGTAGGTATCCGCCGAAAACACGCCGCGCACTGCCGCGCCGGTGAAGCGGGCCACGTTGCCCCAGGCGCGCAGCCGCGCCTCGAATCCGAGGGTGCGACGAACCAGGAAGTCGCCGATCGCGCTCATGCGGGAGACAGGTGGGAGTGGAATGCCGACCGTAACATAACGCGCCCTTCGAAGGCATAGCGCTCGTGGTAGCCTCGATTGGT
>CAZEDA010000092.1:0-5913 GCA_964510915.1 uncultured Rhodocyclaceae bacterium
GTGCCCACCATCTGGCTCGGCATGATCCAGATCCTCGATCGCGACCCGGGCCGGTACAAGCTCGACCAGGGCCTGCGGCTCACGGTCGGCGGCTCTGCCGTGCCGGAATCGCTGATCCGCGGCTTCGCCCGGCACGGCATCGACATCCTGCAGGGGTGGGGCATGACCGAGACGTCGCCGCTGGCGACGGTCTCCCGAATCGGCCAGTTGCAGGGCGATCTGTCCGAAGACGAGAAGTTCGCGACGCTGGCGATGCAGGGCTATCCGCTGCCGCTGGTGGACATCCGCATCATCGGCGACGAGGGCGAGCAGCCGTGGAACGGCGAAGCCGTGGGCGAGATCCAGGTGCATGGCCCCTGGATCACCGGCAGCTACCACGAACTGCCCCAGTCCGCGGACAGCTTCACGGAAGACGGCTGGCTGCGCACCGGCGACGTCGCGTCGGTCTCCTCCATCGGCTACGTGAAGATCACCGACCGCACGAAGGACCTCATCAAGTCCGGCGGCGAGTGGATCAGTTCGGTGGATCTGGAGAACGCGATCATGGGTCATCCCGCCGTGGCCGAGGCCGCGGTCATCGCCGTGCCCCATCCGAAGTGGGCCGAGCGGCCTCTGGCGGTCATCGTGCCGCGGCAGGGGCAGAGCGTCGCGGTGGAGGACATGCGGGCCTATCTGGCGACCAAGTTCGCGAAATGGGCCGTCCCCGACGGCTACGTGTTCGTGGAGTCCATTCCCCGGACGTCCACAGGCAAGTTCCTCAAGACCCGGTTGCGCGAGCAGTTCAAGGACTGGACCTGGTAGACGCCGCCCGCCACGCAGTCTGACGACGGGAAGACCCTCTGTTCCGCACCATCCGCATCGGCATTCTGCTCATCGTCCTCGTGAATGTCGGCGTGGGGGCGTGGCTGATGCGCGTGCGGACGACATCGTGGGAACGCCCCGTGCGCGTGGCGGTGTTTCCGATTCCCGCCGATGGCAGTGCGGCGACAGCCGCGCACGTGGCCGCGCTGTCCACCGAGAGCTTCGAGCCGGTCGAGACTTTCTTCCGCGATGAGGCGAAGCGTCACGGTCTGTCGCTCACGCATCCGATCGAGGTGCAGCTCGGCCCCCGGGTCGAGGTGCTGCCGCCGGAGCCGCCGTTCGGCGGTTCGCGGCTGGAGATCATCGCGTGGAGTCTGCGATTGCGGGCCTGGGTGTGGTCCCATGGGGACATTCCTGGACCGCAGCCGCACGTACGCCTGTTCGTGCTGTTCCACGATCCGGCGCTGAGGATCAGCGTTCCCCACTCGGTCGGGCTGCAGCAAGGGCTGATCGGCGTCGTCCACGTGTTTGCCTCGAAGGCACAGACCCCGCAGAACCACGTGGTGATCGCCCACGAACTGCTCCACACCCTCGGTGCCACGGACAAGTATGAGCCCGACACCAACCAGCCGCGCTATCCGGACGGCTACGGCGATCCCGACCAGGTGCCCCGCCATCCGCAGAAGTTCGCGGAGCTGATGGCGGGGCGCATCGCGATTTCCGAGCGCGATTCCGACATGCCCCGAGGACTGGATCAGTCGCTGCTAGGCGCGCTCACGGCAAGGGAGATCGGCTGGACGTCCCGGTAGGGAGGGGCCGCACAGTCTGCGCGAGTGGGCGGGGTGAGCGGAACCTCCCGGACATCCAGACGGGTCATCCCTGGATGAGGACGATGTCCCAGACGACCAGCTGCGAGTCGGGCTCGTCGTCCTTCGTGGGCGCCAAAACCTTCGCGATCAGGCTGTCCTTGGCCCAGGACTGCTGCAGCAGCGGATCGCGGTCGTTGAGAGGTTCTCCCGGGAAGTACATCTGCGTGATGAGCCGGTTGTAGCGGCCCGTCACGTCGAAGTGGATGTGCGGCGGTCGCGAATAGCCGGGGACGACGGGATAGGCGCCGGGCTTTACCGTCCTGAAGCGGAATCGGCCTTCGCTGTCCGTGACGACGTTGGCGTAGCCGTCGAAGTTCGGATCGATCGGTGCCTTGTTGCGGTCGTGCGGATGGGTGTACTTGCCCGCCGCGTTGGCCTGCCAGATCTCGAGACGGACGCCCGGCGCGGGTTCGCCGCGTACGCTCAGCACGCGTCCCATCACGTGGATCACGGGGCCGCGGGCTGTGCCGGCGCGGCCGGCGAGGCGCGTGAGGTCGGTGCCACCGTCGGCCGGCTTGCGGACCGGATAGAACGGACCGAGGATCTGGTCGGGCGTGGGCATGGGGCCCTTCGGGTCGAAGCCCGGGCCGTCTTCCTGCGCAAGAGCCGCCAGAGGGTTCACCAGTGCCGCAGCGCCCATGGCGAGCGTGGTGCCGAGCAGGCGGCGCCGGTCCATGAAATGTTCCGGGGCCGTGGGCAGGCGGCCGGCGGGGCAGGTGGGGATCAGAATGCGTGACGCGGATCGGTCCATCTTTCGTTCCTCCCTTGTGTGTCGTTGTGCCGGCGGGACGGGAAAGCTGCGCGAATCTTCCCGTACCTTCGCTGGTGAGCGGGAGAATACGCCTGCAAAACGCACTGACGCGAATCCGCGCATGCAGGCAGAATCGCAGTCGGACATCGGAGGGAATCGGTCACATGAACGACAAGACGCACGGCTACCGCCGCAATCTCACCAACTACGGCGACAGCGCCTTCGCGCTGTACCTGCGCCGTTCCTTCGTGCAGTCGATGGGGCTGTCGCGAACGCTGATGGACCGGCCCATCGTCGGTATCGCGCAGACGGCGAGCGGCTTCAACAACTGCCACCGCAACGTGCCGGAACTGGTGGAAGCCGTGAAGCGCGGTGTGCTCGCGGCCGGCGGCCTGCCGCTGGAGTTTCCCACCGTGTCGCTGGGCGAGGTGTTCCTCAACCCGACCAGCCTGATGTTCCGCAACCTGATGTCCATCGACACCGAGGAGATGATCCGCGCGCAGCCGATGGACGCCGTGGTGCTCGTGGGCGGCTGCGACAAGACCGTGCCGGCCCAGCTGATGGGGGCAGCCTCGGCGGACATTCCTGCCATCCAGCTCGTCACAGGTCCCATGCTGGCGATGCCGTTCCGCGGTGAGCGCCTGGGCGCGTGCACGGATTGCCGCCGCTTCTGGGCGAAGTTCCGGGCCGGTGAGATCGACGACGCCGGGATCGACGAGATCGAGGCGAATCTTGCGACCACCGCGGGCACCTGTGCGGTGATGGGCACGGCCAGCACAATGGCGGCGCTGGCCGAGACGTTGGGCATGAGTCTTCCCGGGACCGCGGCGATTCCTGCCGTGCATGCGGATCGTCTGCGCGCGGCAGAGGCCGCCGGTACCCGGGCCGTAGCCATGATCGGCAAAGGTCCGAAGCCGTCGGACATCATCACGCCGAAGTCGGTCGAGAACGCGATCCGCGTGCTGCTCGCGCTGGGCGGTTCCACGAACGCCGTCGTTCATCTGGCCGCCATCGCGGGCCGGCGCGGTATCGCGCTCGATCTGGATCGCCTCAATCGCATCTCCGACGAGACGCCGGTGCTCGTCGACCTGAAGCCGACGGGCGTCAATTACTTCGCGGATTTCCACGCGGCTGGCGGCATGTCCGCGCTGCTGTGGGAACTGCGCGATCAGCTCCACCTCGACTGCATGACCGTCACCGGCGAAACGCTCGGCGAGCGTCTGTCGGGTCCGGCGCCGTGGGTCGACCGTGCCGTGATCCGCTCGCGCGCCGAGCCGTTCGATCCGGTCGGCGGCCTCGTGGCGCTGTTCGGCAATCTCGCCCCGAAGGGTGCGATCCTCAAGCGCTCCGCGGCCGACAGCCGGCTGTTCGAACGCGAAGGGCGCGCCGTGGTGTTCGAGTCGCTGGAGGACCTCGCGGCACGCATCGATTCTCCCGACCTCGATGTCACGCCGGACGATTTCCTCGTGCTCCAGAATGCCGGCCCCTGCAGCCCCAGCGGCATGCCGGAAGCCGGGTATCTCCCGATTCCCAAGAAGCTCGCACGTACCGGGATCAAGGACATGGTCCGCATTTCGGACGCCCGGATGAGCGGCACGGCGTACGGTACGGTGGTGCTGCACGTGGCACCGGATGCCGCGAGCGGCGGTCTGCTGGCCTTCGTCCGCAATGGCGACCGCATCCGCCTGAGCGTGAAGGACCGCCGCATCGAACTCCTCGTGGACGATGCCGAGATCGCGAAGCGACGGGAGGGGTGGAAGGCGCCGGAGTTCCCGGCACGGGGCTACCGTCGGCTCTATGCCGATCAGGTGCTGCAGGCCGACGAAGGTGTCGACTTCCGCTTCCTCCGCGGTGTCTGAGGCGGTGCGCGCGTGCCGCTGATCCGCTGAGCCCGCCTTGCGCAGCTTCCGCGAACTGCAGCGTCGCGACCTGCTGCTGATCGGCGTCCCGACGCTGCTCCTGCTCGCCGGCGGGCTGTGGCTCGCGGCGAAGTTCATCGAGCCGGCGCCGCCCCGTCAGGTCGTGATGGCCACAGGTGTGGCCGGGGGCGGGTATGCGGAGTTCGGCGTGCGCTACGCGCAAGCGCTGGCGCGCCACGGCGTCACGCTGCGCCTGCGGGAGACCGAGGGTGCGGTCGAGAACGCGCGCCTACTGGCGGCGGAAAACGGGGACGTCGACGCGGCGCTCGTCCAGAGCGGGATCGGTTCTCCCGAGACGATGCCGGGTCTGGTGTCCCTCGGGAGCGTGAGCTACGAGCCGCTCTGGATCTTCTGTCGCGGCCGCCAGAAGCTCGACGACCTCGCGCAGTTGCGTGGCCGGCGCGTTGCCATCGGCCCGCCCGGAAGTGGCACCCACGAGCTGTCGCTGAGCCTGCTCGCCGCCAACGACATTGCCGCGGATGCGGTGGTTGCAGTGCACGCGACCGGCATCGACGGTGCGGAGATCCTGTTGCGCGGCGTCGTCGACTGCCTGTTCGCCATTGCCCCGCCGGAAGCGGGGCTTGTGAAGGCGCTTGTCTACTCGCCCGATCTGAGCCTCATGCATTTCCCGCACGCTGACGCCTACCTTCGTCAGCTTCCCTATCTCACCAAGGTGCGTCTGCCGACCGGCGTGTTCGACCTCGCACACCGCACGCCGCCGCGAGACATCGACATGCTCGCCGCCACCGCGGAACTGATGGTGCGCAAGGAACTGCATCCGGCGATCCAGATGCTGCTGCTCCAGGCGGCGACGGAGATTCATGGCACCAACGGGCTGTTCCATCGCAAGGGCGAGTTTCCCGCCGGGCGCCAGCTCGGGTTTCCCATCGCCTCCAGCGCCGAGCGCTACTACCGTTCCGGCACGCCGTTCCTGCAGCGCTACCTGCCATTCTGGCTCGCGAATCTCGTCGATCGTGCGATCGTGTTCCTCATTCCGCTCGTGGCGGTGCTGTTCCCGCTGTCACGGCTCATTCCGCCGATCTATCGCTGGCGTGTGCGCTCCCGCATCTACCGCTGGTACGGCGAACTGATGTTCATCGAGAACGAAACGCGGTCCAGCATCACGGCCGGCGAGAAGCGCGACTTCACGGAACGGCTGGACACCATCGAGGCGACGGTCAACGCGCAGCATCCTCCGCTCGCCTATGCGGATCAGCTCTACGCGTTGCGGCAGCACATCGATTTCGTGCGGGACAAGCTCGCGAAGGCGAACATCGGGCACGACTGACGAGCGGCCGGCGCGGTCGCATCGCGCGCCTCACGGCATGATCGTCGTCAGGAACTCCACGAAGGCGGTCACCCGCGGCGCGACAGGCCGGCCGGGGTGCCACAGCACGAACAGTTCGTACTCCGGCGACAGCCAGCGGGGCATCACGGGCACCAGAGCGCCGCTTTCGAACAGCGGCTCGAAGGTGTCCCGCACATCGCTCACCAGACCGAAGCCCGCCACCGCAGCCGCGATGCAGGCATCGGAGTTGTTGCAGCACAGCCTGCCTCTCGCGGGCACGACCAG
>CAZEDA010000092.1:6013-10493 GCA_964510915.1 uncultured Rhodocyclaceae bacterium
CGGTCGTTCAGCACGAGGTTCATCGACACGCCGGGATGCCGGAACAGAAACTCCGGCAGGCGCGCGGCCAGGACTCGGGTCCCGACGAACTCCGGGACCTCCACCGTGAGCGGCCCCGAGACTTCGCCCGATCGCTGGGCGTACTCGTTGTCGAGGCGATCGATTTCCTCCAGGATGCCGCGTACCCGCTCAGCATAGCGGGCGCCCTCGTCGGTGAGTGCCACCGTGCGGGTGGTGCGTCGGAACAGGCGCACACCGAGGCTGGCCTCCAGCCGGGCGATCTGGCCCGACACCGCGGCGCGGGACAGGCCGAGCGCGCGGGCGGCGCTGCTGAAGCTGCCGGTGTCCGCGACCTGGTCGAAGGTGCGCATGAGCGCGAGGCTGTCTGCCATGGGGGCGTTCATTGTTCACGGAACGAGAACAATGATGCCAGATCGCCAAACCAGTTTTGACAGGACAATGCCGTCGTCTGCCGGCCCGGTGCCGGCTTCACCGGATGGAAATCATGGATCTCGCGCGTGCAAGCCGGGCCGAAGTGCCCAGCCTCATCCGCCTCGCCGTGCCGCTCGTCTCCGGCCTCACGGCCTCGTCGATGCTGATGCTCACGGACACCTGGATGCTCGGGCCCCTGGGCGCGGTGGCGCTCGCGTGCGCGTCGCTGACGGGCAGTGTCATCCTCATTCTGTGGTCGTCGCTCTACGGGTTCCTCGCCCCGGTCGGCATCCTCGTCGCGCGGGCCTTCGGTGCTGCGGACTATCCGCGTGTGGCCAGTGTCGTGGCCCATGGCCGCTGGCTCGGTTTCGCCATCGGGACCGGTTCCTTCCTGGCGATGGCCGGTGTGCTGCCGCTGCTGCCCATGCTCGGACAGCCGCAGGAGGTCGTGGCCATCATCGGGCCGTACTGGATCGCCATGGCGCTCGTGATGATTCCCTACAGCTGCAATCTCGTCTTCAAGCAGCTGCTCGATGCCATCGACCGGCCCTGGACCGGTGTGGCTCTCATGTTCGTGGCGGTCGTCATCAACGTGCCGCTCAACTATGGCCTCATCAACGGGCTCTGGGGTCTGCCGCGCCTGGGTCTGCTCGGCGCCGGCGTCGCGACGCTCGTCGCGGAAACCCTCTCACTCGTCGCGTTCTATCTGCATTGGCGCTTCGCGCGGTCGATGGCGAAGGTGCGGCACGCGGTGCGATTGCATCGGCAGGGCTTCGGCGAGCAGTCGCGGGAAGGCATTCCCGTCGGGATCCAGTACCTGGCGGAGGGGGGCGCCATCTCCGTGGCCGGCGTGCTGATCGGCCTGCTTGGCGCAACCGCGCTCGCTGCCAATCAGATCGTGTTCAGCGTGTCGTCGGTGCTCTACATGATGCCCCTCGGGATGGCCGGCGCCGTCGGGGTGCGCATCGGGCAGGCGGTCGGTGCCGGCGAGATGGCTCGAGTACGTCCCATCGGCGTGGCCGCGGTCGGTCTCGTGAGCATCTGGACGATCGCTTTCGCCCTGACGATCGCGCTCTCCGGCGAGCAGATCGCGGCGGCATTCGTGGACGACACGGCAGTGATCGCGCTGGCGTCCGGCATGTTCATCGCCGTGGGGGCGATGCAGTTCTTCGACGGCATCCAGTCCGTGAGTCTCGGCGCGTTGCGGGCGCTGCTCGACAATCGCTGGGCCACCGGCGTGACCCTTGCCGCCTACTGGGTCGTCGCGCTGCCGCTGGGATGGCTGCTGGCGATGCCGCTCGGGCTGGGCGCGGCGGGCTTCTGGGCGGGGTTTGCGACCGGCCTGGCCGTGGCGGCGGTCCTGCTGTTCCGGCGGTTTCTGCGGGCCCACGGCCCCGCCGCCAGTCTCTCCTAGAACGACGATCCTGGTTCTTGCAGGAACGCGATCTCCTCGGGCGTGGAGCGCCGGCCGAGGATCGCGTTGCGGTGAGGGAAGCGGCCGAAGCGGGCGATGATGTCGCGATGGCGGATGGCATAGTCGACATAGCCTGACGCGGTCGCGGCGAAGTTCGCGGGCACTGCTGCCGCCATCGCGCGCATTTCGGTCACGCAGCGCTCCTGGTCCTCCAGGTTCTCCGCGTGCTCGAGCGGCAGCAGCAGGAATACACGCTCGACCGGACGCAACTGCGCCGGGATGCCCCGCCGGATGGCCTGGTGACACCAGCGACGCGCATGCGCGTCGTAGACGAAGGACCGCGCGGTCTGCCGGTACGCATTGCGCGGAAACTGATCGGTGAGCAGGATCAGCGCGAGCAGTCCCTGCGGGCTTGCCTCCCAGTCCGACAGACCGCCCGCTGCGGCAAGGTCGATCAGGTCAGCGAATCGTCGGGCGATCTCGGTGTCCACCTCGCTGTTCTTCGACCACCACAGGGAGGATTTCCCGGCGGCGACGCTCTGGTCGTCCGGATCGGTGCCGAACCAGAACTCGTGGATGGTCTGAGGGGTCTCGACAGTCACGTCTGTGTCCTTGATGTCAGGGAAGGTCCGCGCAGGTTGCGCTGACCTTTCCTAGTCCTTCGTCAGGAAGCCGCGGTCGGCATAGGGAAAACCCTGCAGTTCTGTGTCTGCGGTCGGGTCGTCCATGAGATACGCGCGAATCTCGCGGATGCGGCCATGGGCCAGCACGTACCACTCGCTGCCGCGCATCATCACCCGCCGCCCGCTGCCGACCGGTGTCCAGGCGCAGCTCCATTCGCTCACGACCTCGTCGTCGCGAGCGATGGCGTGGTCTATGGCCCAGGTCGGCGCCAGCAGGCGATGGAACTTGCACCAGTGGCGGACGAGGTGGTCCGCGCCATGAATCGGGGGAAAGCGCGGCGGGAGAAAGTAGTGGACCACGTCGTCGGTGAGCGTTTCCCTCAGGATGCGCTCGTCGCCGAGGCTGCAGCCTTCAAAGTAGCGGTACACCACCGCAAGGTTGGCGCTTTCCACCGGGGTCATGGCGTGTTGCTCCTGCCCGGCGATGCGGTCGTGGAATTCCCCGTCGGGCGTGCGTACAGCGGCGAGCCGCACCGACGGGTCTTCATCTCACTCGGCCAGCACCCGGCCCGAGCCACCGAACTCCTGCGGGAAGTCTGCCATCTTCGGCAGACCGTCCACGACACGGAGCACCTTCTCGGCGTAGTAGACGTGAAGATGCGGGTCGAACGGGAAGCGCGGAATCGTGGCGGCGTACACGTCGGTCAGGCCGAACGTCGGATGCTCGGTGAACACGTGACCGCCACAGGTCCTGCACCACTTGCGAAAGCTTTGCGGGGTCTTGTTGAACGTGGCCATGTTGTCGGCGCCACGGGTCACCTTTACGGCGGCCGGCTTCCAGAGCGTGAACGCATTCACGGGGGAGGCCGACCAGCTGCGGCACGATTCGCAGTGGCAGTAACCCTGCGCTTCCGGTGCCCCGGTCACCTCGATCTGGACCGCGCCGCAGAAACAGGCGCCGGTGTACTTCGGTTCGTCACTCATGCTCTCTCCCTGGTTGTTGTAGTGCCCCGGCGGGGCGTCAGGCAGCCCCGCTGCCGTTGCACGGCAGCGGAAGCGAAATCGGATCAGTCGATCTGGGGGGCGAAGGTGTCGCGGTACCGGCGGGTCTTCGCCACGTAGTTCTCCGCGCTCCACAGGAGGAACTGCACTTCCTCGTCGGTGACCGAGCGGACCACCTTGCCCGGGGAGCCCATCACGAGAGAGCGGTCGGGGATGTCCTTGCCTTCGGTGACCAGGCTATTGGCACCAATAATGCAATGTTTGCCGATGCGGGCACGGTTGAGAATCACGCTCTTGATGCCTACCAGCGTACCGTCGCCGATGGTGCAGCCATGGAGCATCACCATGTGCCCAATTGTGACATCCCGACCCACCGTGAGGGGCATGCCTTCGTCCGTGTGCAGAACGGCGCAGTCCTGGACGTTCGACCGGTCGCCGATGGTGATGAGATCGTTGTCGCCGCGCAGGACGGCGTTGAACCACACGCCGACGTCCTCACCGAGGACGACGGAGCCGATGACCGACGCGTTCGGGGCGATGAAGTTGGGGCCGCGGCATTGAACGCGGGTCTCTCCCAGGCGGTATTTCATGGTGTTGGGTTCCGTTAGCGGTCGGGGGATGGATCGAGGGGATTATAGCCAGTGCCCGATTGCGACCCCTGCCCGGGACGCCCGCAGAGCCCGCACGGGCAACAGGATCACGAGAATGGCCGCCGCGCACCCGCACAGCCCGTGGGCTCAGGGAGTTGCGATTGTCCCGACCCCGGTCGACGGGGATAATACGGCCCGTTTCACACAAGATCGACCGAGACCAGGAATCAGGAGGATTCAAGCATGACCGACATCGCCGGGCTGCTGGGCGCCAACGCCGACAGCCTTCTCAACCACGTGTGCAAGGGCATCAGCAAGGAATCCCTGCACCTGCCCGGCCCGGATTTCGTGGACAGGGTCGTATCGATCAGCGACCGCTCGCCCGGTGTGATGCGCAGCCTGCAGCAGATGTTCGACCA
>CAZEDA010000093.1:0-10456 GCA_964510915.1 uncultured Rhodocyclaceae bacterium
TCCGCCCGGAGGACCTCCGTCGCGGCCGCTCCACTTGATCAGTCCTTCCCTAGGTCCTTCCAAGATCATCATGGTCCGAACCAGCGTCGCGCTGCCTTCCCCTGAAACGGTGATCACCGTGGAAGCCCCGGCACGCCTGCATCTCGGCTTCGTGGACGTGAGCGGCAGTCTCGGCCGCCGATTCGGCAGTCTGGGGCTTACGCTGGAGGACATCGCGACCGTGCTCACCATGCGGCGCGCGGACGACCTGCAGGCCACGGGTCCTGCGGCATCCCGGGCCCTCGAGTACGTGCGGCGGCTTGCGGATGACTTCGATCCGCCCTGCGGCGTCGCCGTCCGCGTGCATCGCGCCATTCCGGAACACGTGGGGCTGGGGTCCGGCACGCAGCTCGCCTTCGCCGTGGGGCGGGCGTTCGGCGAATTGTTCGGGGTTCCCTTCAACGCCCGCGCCACGGCGAGCCGCCTCGATCGCGGTGCGCGTTCCGGCATCGGCATCGGTGCGTTCGATCAGGGCGGGTTCGTGGTGGACGGCGGTCGGACGTCCGGTGGCGACCATCCGCCCGTCATCGCCCGTCTGCCGTTTCCCGCCAGCTGGCGCGTGCTGCTGATCTTCGATCGTGAAGGTCGCGGCCTGCACGGGGATGCCGAGCGGGAGGCCTTCCGCACGTTGCGTTCCTTTCCGGAATCGGCTGCCGCACATCTCGCCCATCTCACGCTGATGCGTGCCATGCCGGCCCTCGCGGAAGAGGACTGCGAGAGTTTCGGCGCGGCCATCGGCGAGATTCAGCGCACGGTCGGCGACTACTTTGCCGTGGCTCAGGGCGGGCGTTTCGCCAGTCCCGCGGTCGCGCAGGCGCTCGCCTTTCTCGAATCGCGCGGTGTCCGGGGTGTCGGTCAGACTTCGTGGGGGCCGACCGGCTTCGCCATCTTCGATTCCGAGCTTCGGGCCCATGCCGCCCTCGCCGAGTTGCGTTCCGCTTGTCCCGACGCGGCAAGGCTCGAGTTCCAGCTCACGCGCGGCCGCAACGAAGGACATCGCCTCGCTGTCGGCGCGGCAGACCGCCCCGACGAAGCCGCGGCGGACTCCGGTGTTGGCGGACGACGCGCGAGCGAACACTGAGATCGCGAAGGAGACCGTGATGGAGAAGCCCTACATCCTGCATCTGTTCACGCCGGCGCCGCAGGCGAGCCCCTTCGACGTGAACATGGCCTACGACGCGGGCTACGACGCGGTCGCGACCTACGCCAGTGTGCCGGTGTCCGGTGTCGCAGCGCTCACCCAGGATGCGATCTTCTCTCGCGGACCCAAGGGCGTCCGGCGCACCGGCATCTTCATCGGCGGGCGCGAGGTGGACGTCGCGCTCGACATGCTCGATGCCGCCCGCAAGGCGATGGTGCCGCCGTTCGAAGTGTCGGTGTTCGCCGACCCGAGCGGTGCGTTCACCACGGCGGCGGCCGTCGTCGCCGCCGTCGAGAAGAACCTCGCGCGGCATCACGGTGGCGCGACGCTTTCCGGCAGGCGGGTCCTGGTGCTCGGGGGCACGGGGCCGGTGGGTCTGGTGGCTGCCGCCCTGGCTGCGCAGGAGGGGGCTCACGTCGAACTCGCCAGTCACTCCAATCTCGCCCGCGCGGAATCGGCTGCCGCACTCGTGGCCGATCGCTACGGACTGAAGGTGAAACCCGTGCTCGCCATCGGCCAGGCGCTGCAGACGCTGGTGGCCGGTGCGGAGATCGTGATTGCCGCGGCCAAGGCGGGGGCGGAGGTACTGTCAGTGCAAACGCTCGCCAGCGCATCTACGCTGCTCGTGGCGGCGGATGTCAACGCGGTGCCTCCCGCAGGTATCGCGGGCGTCGGCGTCATGGATGACGGTGTGCCCCTCGCCGCCGCCGCGTCGGGCAAGGCCGTGGGTATCGGCGCGCTGGCAGTGGGCAACATCAAGTACCAGTGCGAGAAGGGACTGTTCGAGGCCATGAGGACGGCGGAGAAGGCGCGCTACATCGATTTTCGCGACGCGTTCGCCGCGGCGCGGGAGATCGCCCGGGCGGGCTGACACGCCGTGCCGAATGCCGTCGTCGTGGTCGCCGTCTCGGCTCGTGCGCTGGCGCAGTCCGCGGCACGATCCCACGCCGACGTGATCGCGCTCGATGCCTTCGGCGATCGTGACACCGCTGCCGTCGCCCGCTGCGTCCCGGTGGGGCTCGATGCGGGCGTAGGGGTGTCCGCCGCGCGCGTTCGCAAGGCGCTCGACACTCTCGCCCTGCCGGGGTCTCCGTCCATCGTCATCGGCGGCGGGCTCGATCGCCAGCCGTCGTTCGCATCCACGCTCCGCCGGTTCGGAAACGTCTGCGCAAACGACGCCGATATCGTCCGCGCATTGAAGGACCCCATGCTGGCTGCGGAGTGCTTCGTTGCTTGGGGCTGGCAGGTGCCGGAGACACGGCTCGATCGTCCGGCCGATGTCCGTGGCTGGCTGCGCAAGGACACAGGCGGTGCCGGCGGCGTCCACATCCGCCGGGCGGAGACCGTCGGGACAGCGCCGCGCACGTTTCATCAGCGCGAGATTGCGGGAGTCCCCATGTCCGTCACTTTCCTGGCAGACGGCGAGCGCGTCCGGATTCTCGGCGTCAACCGACTGCTCGTCGAGCAGGTTGGCGATGCCCCCTACTGCTACGCCGGCGTGATCTCCGGTGTCGAACTCTCCGCCGGCCGCTTCGCGGAACTGCACGATCGGATCTCGCGAATGGTGCGGCTCACCGCGTTGCGAGGATTGAACGGCCTCGACTTCATCGACGATGGCATCGCGCTGTGGGCGCTGGAGGTGAACCCCAGGCCGCCCGCCAGCTTCGAGCTCTACGATGAGCTGGCCGATGACGGACTCGTCGCCGCGCATATCCGGAGCTTCGAGACTCTCCCGGCGCTCCGCCTCGCGTCGCCGTTCGCATCGCGCGGGATCGCCATCGTGTACGCGGCTGCCGACACAACGATCGGGCGAACCTTGATCTTCCCCGACTGGTGCCGGGACATCCCGCAACCCGGCCAGACGATTCCGGGTGGCGCACCCGTCGTGTCGGTCACCGCATCCGGCTCGTCGGTGCAAGAGGTCGAGACCGCGCTCCTCGCGCGGACCGCGGAAGTACGCAGTCTGCTAGCCGGCTGATATGGTCGGCATGGCGGTCAGGCGCTATGCTGCCGGCACGAGGTGCACCGGGCGCGATGGCCGCCGTCGCGGCCGTACCACCGGATCCGTCCTTCCCTGGGGAACTGCAGCCATGCGCCATGACACGACGTCGACACCCGGTGTCAATGCCCTGGCCGGCCCGCTGGTGGAGGAACTCGTCGCGCGACGCGACGTGTACCGGGTCGCGGTGAGCCATTCCGCGGAGGGCGCCCGGATCGTCGATGCTGGCATCGATGTACCCGGCGGACTGGAGACAGGGCGCCTCGTGGCTGAAATCTGCATGGGTGGCCTGGGACGTGTGCAGTTCGTGCCCGGCGATGACGCAGTGCTCGGACTCGGACAGGTGCAGGTCACCAGCATGAATCCCGTGCTGGCCTGCCTCGCAAGCCAGTACGCCGGCTGGAGCCTGTCCGATGGCGAAGGCAAGGGCGCCTTCCACGCGCTCGCATCGGGGCCGGGACGCGCACTTGCCCGTCGCGAGCCGCTATTCGACGAGCTGGGCTATGCCGACGCGGCGTCCCGCGCGTGCTTTGTGCTCGAAGTGGACAAGCCCCCACCCGAAGCCATCGTTGCCAAAGCCGCCACCGCCTGCGCCCTTGCGCCGTCTGCACTCACCTTCGTGCTCACGCCCACGCGCAGTCTCGCGGGGACGGTGCAGATCGTTGCCCGGGTGCTCGAAGTGGCGCTCCACAAGGCGCACGCGCTGCACTTTCCGCTCGCCGCCATCGTCGACGGTGTCGGTACCGCGCCGGTGGCGCCTCCCGCGCCCGACTTCGTTGCCGCGATGGGCCGCACCAACGATGCGATCCTGTTCGGCGGCTTCGTCACGCTGTACGTCGATGGGGAGGACGAGGCGGCGAGGGCACTCGCCGGGTCTCTGCCGGCCTCCGCATCGCGGGACTACGGACAACCCTTCGCCGAGGTGTTCAAGGCGTACGGGTACGACTTCTACAAGATCGACCCGATGCTCTTCGCTCCAGCCGAAGTGCTGATCTGCAATCTCAGGACGGGCAGCAGTTTTCGCGGCGGACGGCGGGACCCCGACAAGCTGCGCGTCTCCTTCGGGCTGTGACCTTCCCCGGCCTGCCCGGCGGGAGACCGCGCGTTCTCATCGCGACCGACAGCCCGGGCTGGCACGGCCGCAGGCTCACGGCTGCGCTCGACGCCTTCGGCATGGACGCCGTGTTCGCGGATCTCGCGGGGTGCCGCGTGGACCTCGCCGCGAGTCGTCACGGCCTCGTGATTCCCGGCTTCGCGGATCGCCTGCCCGACGCCGTCCTTGTGCGGGAGATCGCCGCGGGCACCTTCGAGCAGGTCACGCTGCGACTCGGGATGCTCCACGTCCTGGAAGCGTGGCACGTTCCCGTCTGCAACGGGGCGCGGGCCGTCGAGCGCACCGTCGACAAGTCCATGACGTCGATGCTTCTTGCACATGCGGGCGTTGCGACGCCGGCGACGTGGGTCACCGAGTCCGCCGAGGAAGCGGCAGCCGTGGTATCGCGCGAACTCGCCGCCGGACACCGGCTCGTCGCCAAGCCGCTGTTCGGTTCGCAAGGCAAGGGACTGCGGCTCATCGCCAGACGGGACGATCTGCCGTCCGCGGAGGAAATGGCGGGCGTCTTCTACCTCCAGCGATTCGTCGTCTCGAGCGAGACGCCGCCCTGTGACTATCGCGCGTTCGTCGTGGGTGAGGAGGTGATCGCCGCGATGCGTCGCGTGGGCCCGGGGTGGATACACAACGTGGCGCAGGGCGCGCTCTGTGAAGCCGTGCGACCGACGGCGGAGTTCTCGGACGCTGCCATTCGCGCGGTGCAGGCGGTGGGCGCGCACTATGCCGGCGTGGACCTCATGCGCGGCCCCGATGGGCAGTGGCTCGTGATCGAGGTCAACGGCATTCCCGCGTGGCGCGGACTGCAGTCCGTGACGGAGGCCGACATCGCCCGGTGTCTCGTGCAGCGTGTGGTTGTGCCCGCGATTGCGACAACCGCTGTGACGCGGGCGTCATGACGCCGGTCGCCCTGGATGCCTCCAGACGTTGCGAGGCCGCGTTCGTCGATGCGTGTCTGCTCGACGTGCTTGCCTTCAAGCCCGGCAACGTGGGCATCCACGGCGCAGGACATCGCCTGGAGGCGAGAGACTTCGTCCGCAGTGCGCGGGCTGCGGCCGGGCCGCTGTGTGCCCCCGGACTGACGCTCGGGCAGCGCATCGCAGGTGCCGTCGAAGCCACGCATCACGCGGTCGCGACCAACACCAACCTGGGCATCGTGCTGCTCGCCGCGCCGCTGGTCCATGCGGCCCATCGCGCCGGCCGGGACGGCCTGAGTTTCATGAATGCCCTGACGATGGTGCTGGAAGAAACCACGGTCGACGATGCGAATCGCGCGTTCGGTGCGATCCGGCTCGCGAATCCGGGCGGCCTCGGTGACGCATCGCAGCACGACGTGCGATCCGAGGCGGTGACAACGCTGCGCGCTGCGATGGAAGCCGCCGCGGATCGCGATTCGATTGCGCTGCAGTATGCGAGTGGCTTCGCAGCGGTCGTGACCACCGGTCTTGATGCGCTGCGGCATGCGCGTGCCGCCGGCAGTGACTGGCGAAGCGCCACACATTGGATGTTTCTTGCATATCTCGCGCGCTACCCGGATTCCCATGTCCGGCGTAAACTCGGCGAGTCACAGGCCCTTGCGCTGCGCGACGAAGCGGCTCTTCGCGTGCAGTGCGGGTTCGGCGCCATCCGTTCGGCAGCGTCGAGACGATCGCTCGTCGCCTGGGATCGCAGTCTGAAGGCTGAGGGGGTCAATCCGGGAACCACCGCGGATCTCACCGTCGCGACGCTCATGCTTGCGCGGCTGGATCCTTCCACGGGCATCCCGATCTGAGCATCCCGCGATCAGCCACGGTCAGGTATCTCATCGACATGCACAACAGGAGGAGTGAAGCACCATGGCCAAGATCAACAAGATGATGGTGGGCGAGTCGCTCGTGGGCGACGGCAACGAGATCGCGCACATCGACCTCATCCTCGGGCCCCGCGGCAGCGCCGCCGAGACCGCCTTTGCGAATTCGCTCACCAACAACAAGGACGGATTCACGTCGCTGCTCGCGGTGATCGCGCCCAACATGCCTTGCAAGCCGCATACCGTCCTGTTCAACAAGGTGACGATCAAGGGAGCCAAGCAGGCCGTGCAGATGTTCGGGCCGGCCCAGGCTGCCGTGGCGCGCGCCGTGCAGGACAGCGTCGCGGAGGGTGTCATCCCGACGGAAGAGGCGAACGATGTGTTCGTCTGCGTGGGCGTCTTCATCCACTGGCTGGCCGAGGACGACAACAAGATCTTCGAATACAACTACCAGGCCACGAAGGAAGCCCTCGCCCGTGCTGTCGCCGGTGACCCGCAGCCTGCCGACGTCACCGCGAAGCGCAACACGGTGAAGCATCCCTTCTCGCCGAAGTAACCTCAGCCGGCAGCCGCCGGCAGGTAGCGCTCCAGCGTGCCCGCATCCAGCCTGCCATCCGAGATGGCGCTGGCCACAAGGGCAGCTTCGACGCCCAGCGTCTCGAGCCATTCGAGATCCTGGGCGTTTCTCACTCCGCCGGCGGCGATGAACTTCGTTCTCGGCGACAGTCTTCTAAGGTGCTTCAGTGCATCGCCCGCCGGGCCCTCGTACGAACCCACACGCTCCAGCGTCATCGCGATCACGCGGTCGGGCCAGCGATGCGGTTCCTCGAACAATGCCGCCGGCCCGCAGCGCGCGTCGCCCCGGCTGTCGAGTGACAGAATGGCATCCGGCCAGTCACGCAGAATCGGGTCGAGTGCTTCTGCCGAGGCAAGCGTTTCCGTGCCGATCACCGGGACGATCTGCAGATCCCGCCACGGGTCGAGGGCGGCGGTCGACGAGAATCCGGCATCGACCCAGACGGACAGGTCGGGAAACGCGGCCCGGATGCTCCGAACGTCGGCGCGGTGGTGGCCTTTACCGCGAATCGCATCGAGGTCCGCGATGTACACCACGGGAAACGGCGCAAGCGCCAGCAGCGAACGGACGACCGCGACAGGCTCGCTCGACGGCACGCGCTCGGTGAGCAGAGGGCGATAGGTGTCACGGTCACCGCGTTGCGCGCGGACGACGGTGCCGTGCATGAGGTCGAGAACAGGGATGGGTGTCACGGGGCGGCGCTGATGAGGATTCTTGTCCACGAGCATGTTACCGGTGGCGGGCTGGCAGGCGAGGTGTTGCCGGCTTCGCTCGCGCACGAGGGCTTGCTGATGCGTGAGGCCCTTGTCGCGGACCTCGAGGCGGTCCCCGATGTCGAGGTGTGGGTGACCACGGAACCGCGATTTCCGGAGACCACGAGCGCCCGCAGGCGCGCGGTGCCGGTGACTGCGGGCGATCTCGATCGGGTGCTGGCCGAAGCGCTGGCGTGTGTCGATGCCGTGTGGCTCGTCGCGCCCGAGACCGGCGGTGTGCTGGAGCGCCTTACCCGGCAAGCCGAGACAATGCGATGTCCCGTGCTCGGTTCAGGCAGTGCAGCGGTGCGGGCTCTGACGAGCAAGCGGGAGACCGCCGCCGTGTGCATGCGCGCGGGCATCGCGTGCGTGCCGTGCCTCGCCGCCAAGGTCGCTTTCGAGGATGTGCGACGCTGGGTCGTCAAGCCCGACGACGGCTGCGGATGTCTCGACACTGTCGTCCATGAAGAATTCGACGATGCGTGGAATGCCTGGCAGCGTGACACGGCCGCCCTCGTGCTCCAGCCTTTCGTCGAGGGCGAACCCGCGAGCCTTTCCGTCGTCACGGACGGGCGGGAGACCAAGGTGCTTTCCGTCAATCGGCAGCATGTCGTCGAGGTTGCAGGTCGACTGCGGTTCGACGGCGTGAGCATCGCCGCGTTTGAAGACCCCGACGGCATTCTTGCCGACATGGCGTGTCGCGTCGTTCGTGCCTTTCCCGGACTCCGCGGTTTCTTCGGTGTGGACTTCGTGTTCGCGAGGAACGGCCCGCTCCTGCTGGAAGTCAATCCGAGGCCCACGACGGCCTGCGCCGGCTTGCGCGAGCGCACGGGCTTCAACCCGGCGCAATGGATCCTTGCGCGACGGAACCTGACCGAGCGGAGCCTCGCATGATCGCCGGCTGGGACTTCGGTGGCGCCCACCTCAAGGTCGTGCTGAGCGAGGGCGGCCGCGTGGTGGCGGCCCGCCAGCTGCCGTGCAAGCTATGGCTCGGCCCCGACGAACTGCGAAGCGCGCTCGCGGCCCTCGATCTCGTCCCGGGCAAGATGCGTCACGCCATCACCATGACCGGTGAGCTTGTCGACTGCTTCGACTCGCGACGATCGGGCGTGCTCGCCATTCTCGATGTCGTGACGACCTACCTGGACGGCGCAGTCTCGCTCGTCCTCGCGGAAGACCGGCTTGTCACGATGCAGGAGGCCCGGCGGGACTGGCACGCAGTGGCGTCCGCCAACTGGCGCGCCGGTGCATTGCTGGTGGCCGCACGGCTGCCCGAGGCGCTGGTCGTGGACATCGGCAGCACGACCACCGACATCACGGCCGTCCGCGATGGCCGCGTGCGGACGCCCTTCGGCGACGACCATGCGCGCCTTGCCTCGGATTCCCTCGTCTACACCGGCGTGACGCGCACGCCGCTCATGGCGCTTGCCCCGGAAGTGCCCGTGGCCGGGAAGCAGGTGCGGACCATGGCGGAGTACTTCGCCACCACCGCGGACGTTCACCGATTGATGGGGCGACTGTCGCCGAAGTTCGACCAGGCAGGGACCGCGGACGGTCGCGGGACGGCGCGCGCCGACAATGTCCGGCGCCTCGCCCGGATGGTGGGCTGCGACGGCGACGCGTATCCCGATGCGGTCTGGGACGATCTCGCGCAGTGGTACGCGCGCCGTCAGGTCGACCTCGTTGCGGCGGCCTGTGCGCGGCAGGCGGCGCGTCACGGATTGTCAGCGGCAGCCCCGGTGGCGGGCTTCGGCGCTGGTGCGTTTCTCGTGAAGGATGTGGCGGACAGGCTGAGACGCCCGTACGTGGATTTCGCCGTCCTGGCGGGTGTGAACGACGAACACGCCGGCGACGTCGCCGTCTGCGGCCCCGCCTTTGCGGTCTGCCGCCTCGCCTCGGAACAGTTCGCGTGGGACTGACCGTCGTCAAACTGGGCGGCAGCCTCGGCGCAAGCGGCCAGCTGCACCGTGTCCTGAAGGAACTCGGCCGTTGCCGGGCAACTCGCCTCGTTATCGTCCCGGGTGGAGGCGAGTACGCGGATGCTGTCCGCGCCTGCCAGCGACGCGACGGCTTTTCCGATTTGGCCGCCCACGAGATGGCGCTGTTCGCGATGCGGGCGTTCGGACGGGCGATTGCGGATCTTCTTCCGGGGGCCGCGCTCGTCACGCATCTCGGGGAGGTGGGCCCGAGCCTCGATCGCGGCGCGGTACCGGTCTGCGTGCCTGTCACGGAGATTCTTGCGGCGGCGCTGCCTGCATCCTGGGATCTCACCTCCGACAGCATCGCTGCATGGGTCGCTGCCCGGCTTCGCGCCGAGCGACTCGTGCTCGTCAAGTCCGCGTCGCGCCACTCATCCCAGGATCCGCGCAAGCTTGCGAATGACGGCGTCGTGGACCCGCTCTTTCCAGAGTTCGCATCACTTGCGGCCTGTCCGGTCCTGATCGTCGGCGCGGACGACGCCTTCGCGGGCTGTCTCGCGTAACTTTTTTTCGCGTGGCGTCTGCGAAGGGCGACATGCCCTTCGCCGCATTGCATCAATCGTGAAGTGTTCCGGTTGTCTGCCGTCGTCCGGCGCGGCGTCGCCGGGACGCAAGCGTGCCGCGCGGGTCCCGACGGTGCGAACGCGCTCGCGTGCCCGTCAGCGCCGATGGAGATGGCCGACAACTCAGTGCATTACGGTGGACCGACGGACATGCAACGGGAAATGCACGGGAACTCATATGACCCGCAAAGCATATGAAGTCACATGCGAGAACCGGTTTGGTCTTGTGCCACAAGGGAAAAGCCCGTTGCGCTGCAGTATCGGAAATGCCATGGGGATCACGAAATTCCTTTCTGAATTTGCGCTTCTCGCCGCTATCGCACGTCCGGAAGTTGGTGGTATATATCGACGCGCACTGTACGAAGACGCGTGATGTCGTGACATGACGAAGCGCGTTCCCGGCCTGCTCCAAGAGGGCATGCCGGTGTTGTGCCCAGGGTCCGGAGAGACCCGGGAGAAGTGCCGTCTAGTTTGTCCAGACAGTCGGGTGCAGGGGGTGTCCGTCACTT
>CAZEDA010000094.1:0-10369 GCA_964510915.1 uncultured Rhodocyclaceae bacterium
TCTGGATGGTCTGCGCGAACTGGGACACGCCGAGCGGGATGAACTCCTCGCCCACCACCGTGCCGCCGAGTTCCTTGATGATCATGCGGTTCCATTCGGCGGAGATCTGACCGAAGTTGTAGTCGGCCGCGATCACGTACACCTTCTTGCCGAACTTCTCGACCATGTACGGGATCATCGTCGAGAACTGCTGCTCGGGGACCGCGCCGATGCTCACCATGCCCGCATCGCACACGCCGCCTTCGTACTGGTTCGTGTAGAAGTACGGGGTCGTCGTGCGGTTGATGATCGGACGCACGGCTTCACGCGAGGCGGACGTGATGCCGCCGATCAGCACGTCGACCTTGTCCTTGTTGAGCAGGCGACGGGCGAATTCCTGATAGCGCGCGTTGTCGCCCTGCGGGTCGAGGTGGATGAGTTCGATCGGGCGACCCATCACACCGCCGGCCTTGTTGATCTCCTCCACCGCGAGCTGCGAGCCGTTGAGTTTCGGCTTGCCGAGAACGGCGAGGTCGCCGGACACATCTTCGAGCAGACCCATCTTGATGGGATCGGCAGCCGTGGCGGGGCTCTGGACCGCCGCCATGACAGACAGGGCACCTGCCAGTGCCAACAGACTTCTGCGAAGTTTCATGTTCTGCTCCTTCTGTTTGTTGAACAGCGATCGTGGGCCGCCGTGGCGGCCTGAATCTGGATAAAGGTGATTCCGTTGCCGAGGATGCGGTCCGGATTGTCCGGCACGGATCTACAGGGCCGGGTGTTTCCGGTGCCAGTCGGTGGCCTGCTGGTAGGCCCAGCCCGCGCGCACGAGGAGTTCTTCCTCGAAGTGGCGGGACACGAACTGGAATGCCGTCGGCGTGCCCTGGGCCGTGAAGCCGGAGGGCAGCGTGATCGTCGGGCTCCCGGTCATGTCGAACGGACAGGTGTAGCGCAGCAGACCGGAGATGAGTTCCGCATCCTCGCCGAGCGTGGCCATCTGCGCCATGGTGGGGGAAGCCACCGCCGTCGCCGGCACGAGAAGGAGGTCGATGCCTTCGAACACCTTCTGCACACGGCCGCGGAAATCGTTCCGCCGCAGGACGATCTTCTGATAGTCGAGACCGGTCTGACTGCGACCGAGATCGATGAGGCCGGAGAGTCCGGGACCGTACTCGTCCTTGCGGGACGGATAGGTGCTCTCGTGAGCGACTGCCGTCTCCACGCCGCAGAGCGGGAACCAGTCGGAGATGATCTGCTCCGGGTCGGGGAAGGTGACCTCACGGATGTCTCCGCCCAGGTCGGCCACGACCTTGAGAACCGTGGCGAGCATCTGCTTCACTTCGTCCTCGACGCGATTGGTGTTCCACTTCGTGTCGACGCCGATGCGCAGGCCGCGCAGACCGCGCGTCATCCCGGCGAGATAGTTGGGCACCGGCTCGAGACTCGCCGTCGGATCGTTGGGGTCCTCCCCGGCAATGACCGAGAGCATCGCGCCTGCGTCCGCCGCGCTGCGCGTCATCGGGCCGATGTGGTCGAGCGTGGCCGCGAGTTCGAACACGCCGAAGCGGCTGACGCGACCCCACGTGGGTTTCAGGCCCGTGCAGCCGTTGGCAGCAGACGGAAAGCGGATGGAGCCCCCGGTGTCCGAGCCGAGCGAGCCGTAGCAGAGACCCGCCGCGGTGGCGACACCCGATCCGCTCGACGAGGCACCGGACCAGTGGGCCTTGTTCCACGGATTGACCGGCGGCGTGATCTTCGGATGGTGATCGGCGTAGGCGCCTTCGGTGAGTTGCAGCTTGCCGAGATTCACGGCGCCGGCGGCGCGCAGCTTCTCGACGACGGTGGCATCACGATCCGGCTTGAAGTCGCGGTAGATCGTCATGCCGGCGGCGGTCGGCACGCCCTTGGTCCAGCAGAGGTCCTTCACAGCGATGGGCACACCGTGCAGCGGCCCGCGAATCTTGCCCTGACGGATCTCGTCGTCGGCGCGTCGCGCGTCAGCCAGCGCGGCGTCCGGCATGGGTGTCGCGTAGCTCTTCAGGGTGCCATCCAGCTTCGCGATGCGGTCCAGCTGAGCCTGCGTGGCTTCGACCGAGGAGATCTCTTTCGACTGGATGCGCCGACCGATGTCGAGCAGCTCCAGGTAGTGCCAGCCATTGTCGCTCATTGCCAGACCGCCTCCTCAAAGAAGTGCATCGTATGCAAATTAGTTTAGTGCTGTTCTCTGTGCGTAGCAATGCTCGTCATGCCGACTTCATGAAAAAAAGCGGGGGCGAACAGGGCGGAGATGTGCGTCGACGCGCACCACCTTCGTGGTGCATTGCATCGCAAAGCGGTGCATGCCACATCGCCCGCGCATGACGCGGGCGCATTGGTTTCGCGGACGGGGGCGTTGC
The DNA here is from genome assembly GCA_964510915.1 of uncultured Rhodocyclaceae bacterium. Classification (GTDB taxonomy): domain Bacteria; phylum Pseudomonadota; class Gammaproteobacteria; order Burkholderiales. The sequence continues at coordinate 2,376 of CAZEDA010000094.1, forward strand.
TCGCTGAATGCGCACGGCCGGAGTGCCACGCGCCCCATCCGATGGTGCACCGCAAGTCGTTGCAACCGGCGGCGCACCACGAGACATCACTTCATGGCGAGATACTTTTTGCTGATCGCGGCGCCGACCGTGTACTTCGGATCGACGAAATTGCCGAGGCGAACCTTGCCGCACTGGCTCAGCATCATGTAGGCGTCCCACTGATCGAAGCCGTAGTCGCGGGTCATCCAGTACACGAGCTCGCGATAGGCGATCCGCGTGGCATCCTCGAGCGGTCGCGTGCTGCCGATCGCCATGATGACTTCCTCGTTCTCGAGTCGCGGCCACTCGATGGTCCAGCCCTTGATGAGCTCCACATGGATGGTCGTGACCGTCGGGAATTCGACCGCGACGCCGCACACCTCGCCGTCGCCCTGGCACGCGTGGGCATCGCCGATGAACAGGCGGGCGCCCGGCGAGCGGACCGGCAGATAGGTGATGCTGCCGGGCCCCATGTCGGGAAGGTCCATGTTGCCGCCGTGATTGTCCGGCGTGAGGGAGTTGATGGAGTCGATCTCGGGCGAACAGCTCAGCGTGCCGATGTGCGGCTTGTAGGGCAGCGTGACACGGTCGCTCCAGTACACCCACTGCTCGTCGACATTGATCTTGCGGACGATCTCCGGCAGCGGATTGTTCAGCGTCGCGGTGTAGTAGGTGCCGGTGAGCGCACCGAACTCCGGGATCATCGCGCACGTGCCGCGCGGGTTCGGGCCCCGCGGCACCATGGACTCGATGTACACCGCGATGGCGTCACCCTTCTCGGCGCCCTCGATCATGATCGGGCCGTTCTGCGGATTGAGGAACGGCATCTTGAGCTTCTGGGTGGGGAGATCCTTCTCGGTCTGGATCGCGCCCTCGAACGCGTCACGCGTTTCGACAACCACGCGATCGCCCGGCCGGATCGTCATCACCGGATCCGAGTAGGGCCCCATCGTGTAGTGGTAGCGCCCCTGACGGGCCTCGTTGAGGTCGTGGGTGGCTCCGACCTTCCCCTTGGCCACACCGCGCTGGAACATGATGGAGTCCGCCAGCCAGTTGCTCATCTGCACTCTCCTGCATTCGGGTTGAAGAAGCTCCCCATGGCGTACGCGGATCGCATGACCGCGAACGCTGTGCAGAGCTTGGGTGAGTTGACGCGACAGCCGACGCAACGATCGCTGCGCGGCGTCCGGATGTTCCGGGTTATGTTGCATGGGTATGGTGAGCCGCGCAAGCGCGGCCCCTCGCGCTCGCGCAGAGCGTGTCGCCTGACCAGCGCAAGCTGGCAAGACCGCCGCGCGCGGGCGCGAACGGGAGCGGTCGACCGCACGCGAAACGCGGTCCGGGACGTTCAGTGCTCAGCACGCACGTCGGTCACCGGCCTGCAGGCCGGTAGAGCCCCGAGCGCCGACCGGCATCCTGCAACCAGGCTCGGGTCGGTGGCGCCCGCCGCTACGCCTCGCGAAGTCCCGACGTCTTCAGGCGAGCCCGCGTTTCGTACCGGCCTCTTTATCGCGACGCGGGGGCGGCGCGGCGCGCGACGGGGCATGCAGCCATGGAAGCGCCGGGCTTTACCGCCGCCCCCCGGACAGCCCAGAATCCGGTCCGCAGTCGCCCATTCGGCGGCCGCCCCGATGGCATGATCAATGCGTTCCATTGGAAAACCTCTCTTTCGCCGGCCACGTCGACAACCCGAATGCAGAACGCCCGGACCCCGTCATGAGGATGACCATCACGCTCGTCGCGAAGGGTGACCGTCCGCTTGACGGACCGTCGGCCGAGTTCGACGAGCAGGGCGGCACCATCGGCCGGCGCACGGACTGCACGCTGGTCCTGGCCGACGAACAGCGCCATGTCTCGCGCGTGCATGCGCTGGTCGAGTTCCGTTCCGACTATTTCTGCATTGTCGACAAGGGTTCGTACCTGCCGGTTCTGGTGAACGGCATGCGTGTCGGCCGAGGGCAGGAGACCCCCATCTTCGAGGGCGATGAACTCCACATCGGCCCGTACGCGATGCGAGTCACCCACGTGGCGGCAGCGTGGGACATGGACGCCACCACGGTCGTGTCCGAACTGCTTTCGCGACCGGCCGCCGAGCCGGCCCCGGTCCCCGAACAGCCCGAAGCCGCTGCCGAGCTCTCGCCGGAATCCGACGATGCGGAAGAACCTGCCGTAAGGACATCCGACGCGTCTCCGGACGGCAACACTCCGAAGAAGCGCGGTTCCCGGTCCCGCAAGCGTGCTCGCCGCAAGGAACCGCCGCTCGAGTCGATCAGCGACAACCCGACTCAGACCCACGAACCGCGGCAGGGTATGCCTCTGGAGGAAAGCGTGGCGCGGCTGCTCGCCGCCGACATGGAGGAATCCTCCCCCGGTCAGCCGCGCGGACCGGCCGCGGTTCCGGCGCCCGGCGTCGAGATCGCGGCGGCCGACCACGGGTCCGGCGACCGGCCCGGCTTCTCCACCTTCGATCTGCTGGCGGACCGGCTTCAGGTGAAGGGCGACCTCGCCTACGAACCTTTCCTGCCGACGGTCTGGGACGAGATCGCGAAGGGACCCGGCGCGCACTCGCCCGTCGCCCCCCTCCCCGAAGCCCGGAGTCATGACGCCGCAATCGTGGAGGAGGTCGTCGCCTCCGCCGAGACAGACGTCGAGGCCCTGGCGCCTGCAGTGCCAGGCCTCTCGGAAGTCGCGGAAGCCACGCCGGTTGCCGGCGAGACTGCACAGGACATCCCCCCCGAGACGGTCGAGGCGTCGACCTCAGGCAGCGACGACGCTCCTGCCACGACCGAAGACATCGCGGACACCATGGAGCCGGCGCATGAAGCGGCCGTGGTTGAACGAGTCGTCCGCCGCCGGCGCCAGCGCGGCAAGCGCGAGGAGTCCTCGGTGGTCGTCACTGCCAGCCATGGCGAATCGCCGATGACCGACTCGCCGGAGATCGTGCTGGTCCTCCAGCCGGTCGCCGCCGCCGAGACCGATGCCACCGGCCGGACGGATGACTACGTGATTCCCATCCGCCGCCGCAACCGCCGCCCTCAGTCGGCAGCGCGCTGACCCGGGCCGGTCCGCACGACCTGCGCGGATCGCGTGGCGCCATGAAGCAGGCGCTGGCGTAGTCGGACCGACAGACCTCCGTCTCGACCGCACTGGATGTGCGGACCTGCTCAGTACCCTCGTGCACGATCCACGACGCCACGCAGCGGCTCACCGCTGCGCAGTCGCCGCAGATTCTCGATCACCTGCGCCGCGGCGTCCTCGGCCTGCGTGACCGCAGCCACATGCGGCGTGACCACCACACGCGGATGTCGCCAGAACGGGTGGTCGCTCGACAGCGGCTCCTTCGCGAACACGTCCAGCATCGCACCCGCCAGCGTGCCATCCTCCAGAGCGGACAGCACATCGTCCTCCACCACGTGTCCCCCGCGCGCGAGATTCACCAGGTATGCCCCGCGCGGCAGGCGCGCCAGCAACGCGCCGTCGATGAAGCCGCGCGTCTCCGGGGTGAGCGGCAGGAAGTTCACGAGCACACGGGTGCCGGCGAGAAAGCGATCCAGTTCCTCCGTCCCGCAGAAGCTCTCCACCCCCGCCAGCGATTTGCGCGACCGCGTCCAGCCCCGCACCGGATAGCCCATCGCCACGAGCAGCGCCGCCGCCTGCGCGCCGAGCACGCCGAGACCGAGGATGCCCACCGGAAAGTCGCGAACGGAAACGGGTTCGAGCGGTGTCCATCGACCTTCCCGCTGCGCCCTCGCGTAGTCGTCCATGCGCCGGTGGAAATGCATGACGCCGTAGGCCGCGTACTCCGCCATCTGCCTGCCCATGCCGGCGTCGACCATCCGCGTGATCGGAATGCCAACGGGCAGTTGCGTGTCCTCCAGCAGGGCGTCGACTCCCGCACCGAGCGACAGGATCGCGCGCAGGTTGGGAAACTGCCGGTGCCATCCGCGAGGCGGCTTCCAGACCAGCGTGACGTCGATGTCCGAGGGATTGCCGAGATCGGGCGCGATCCGGAAGTCGAGATCCGGGAGCGCGGCACGGATCGCCTCGCGCCAGGGGCGCGGATCGTCCGTTTCACTGTAGAACGCGAGAGCCATGATGAGCGGGTCCTGATGCGGGGACGCCGATGATAGCGGCCCGCGGTCTGCCTCTGCGATTCCGGGAAGGACTGACCAAGCGGAGCGGCCGCACCGCTTGCTTGGTCAGTCCTGCCTCAGCGTCGGCCCAGTGACGTCCGGTATTCGATGCCGAGGAACGTGACGCCGTTGTTGGGCGTGGCGGTCGAGCCGTTGGAAACGTGTTCCAGCCGGAACAGCACATCGCCGCGCAGCGCCTCGCTCGCGAATCCGGCTTCGAGGAACTCGCCGAACTGCAGATGCGTGCCGAAGCGCCGGACGCCGCCGAGACTGTCCCGCGAAAGATAGTGGAGGCCGAGACCGAGCGCGAGGAACAGCCGTCCGCCGGACGCCGACGGCGCGGAGATTCGAAGCACGGGCGACACCGCGGTGTCCCACAGCGCATTGCCCGGGATGTCCTCGTAAGGCAGCCACCAGCGTGCGACCCGGGCGTTCGCTTCGAGTGAAGCCGCACACGGCTGCGGACACGGCAAGCCCTCCAGCAGGGTGACCGATGCCCCCAGCCCCGCAGAGCGCACCCTGTTGCCTTCCCCGAGGCCGAACGACAGGTCGAGTGCCGGCGCCGATCCGGACACCAGAACGAGCAGGCCCGCAGCCACGACACGCATGCGGAACGTTCCTCGGCCCGTCACCAGCGGTATCCGAGACTCAGCACCAGGGAGCGGTCCAGGCTCCGTCGCCCCGGGGCCGGCTCGCCGTCCCAGTCGAGATTCAGGTGGACAGAGAAGAGGAGGCCCGCCCGCATCGGAAACCGCAGTCCGGACTGCGAGCGCGCGAAGGACTGCTTGAAGTGCGCGAGACCGACGAAGACCTGGTTGTTGTGGAAGAGCTCGACGATGCCGTCGATCAGCGCGTGGTTGAACCGCGTGCCGATCTGCAGCGCCGAGTTCGATTGGTCGGGGCTCGCAAAGTAATCCACCGTCACAAGATCGAGACCGGCCTCGAACGCGAGCGCGGTACGCCCGGAATCGATCACCGTATGCCCGAGCCCGCCACCGGCGGTGGTGCGCAGTCGCAGGTCCTTGAACCGGTCGTGTTCGAAGGTCGTTCCGCCGTAGCCGTACCAGCGCTCGCTGATGAAGCGGTCGTACTTGAGACCGACGGTGGCATTGGCTTCCGTGTTCTCGCCGCGTTCGACACCCTGGTTGCCTCTCGCCGTGAAACTCAGCCGGTCACGGTTGCGCCGCGCAATGATCTCGGCGTCTGCGTTGAGCCGGCGGACTTCCGTGTTGCCCTCGGTATCGGTCAGGCCGGCGTTCACGCGCCCGGTGATTCGCCACTGCGACTCATCGAGGTGTCCGGGCAGCAGGACAGAGACGCGCGAGACGGGAACCGACACGGTTTCTCCACCGCCCTCGGGCACGATGCCGAGCGACCCGATCACGGACGGGACGAGCCGGCCGATGTGCCGGGAGTAGTCCTTGAGGATGATGGTCACCGTGCGATCGGTCGTCACGCTGTCGACCTTCGACGCATCGATGAACACGGTGCCGGCATCGGCCGTGGTGAGCTCTATCTTCCCCGCTCGGATACGCTCGACCGAGCCTGTGTAGCGGTCGCCATTGGCGAGGACGACTGTGTCCGCCCGGGCGCACAGCGGCGCCAGCAAGGCGAGCAGAACGACGGCACGGCAGGCACGCAGGGACGGAAGACGCATCGCAGCACGGTGGGACAGGTGCCGGATGTTCGCACGAAACGCACGCCGCCCGGGACGCGCTACCCTATCGGCATAGCCATACCAGGAGACGCCGATGCGCGAGACCTACGAGGGAAGCTGCCACTGCCGCCGGGTGCGCTTCCGTGTGACCGGTGACCTCGACAAGGCCACCATCTGCAACTGCTCGGTCTGCACGAAGAAGGGCATCATCCACCTGATCGTGCCGCCCGGGGACTTCGAACTGCTGGCAGGGGAAGACTGCCTCACGAGCTATCGCTTCAACACCGGGCAGGCGAACCACCTGTTCTGCCGGCACTGCGGCATCCACCCTTACTACATTCCCCGCTCGGACCCGGACAAGATCGACGTGAACGTGCGCGCGCTGGACGGTGTGGATGTCGACGGGCGCACTTATGCGCGCTTCGACGGACAGAACTGGGAGATCGCGATGCAGACCCACGTCCCCTGGCGGTGACCCTGCCCGGGGACGGGCGCCTGCTGCGGGGTCAGTCTTCCTTGCCGTCGCCGTGGTGCGAGTCGTGATCGTGGTCCTTGTCCTTGCGCTTGCCCTGGTGCTGGCTCTTCATGAACGCGTGGATCTCGTCCATCGACACCGTGCCGTCCTTGTCGGCATCGATCTTGTCGAAGTTGCCCGCGACCTTCGGCATGGCCTTGGCCTCTTCCTTGTCGAGCGTGCCGTCGCCGTCCTTGTCCGCGGCGGCAAAGCGGGCCTTGCCGTCCTCGTGCATGGTCTTCATCTTGTCGCGCATGTCCTTGCCCTTGCCCTTCATCTTGTCCTTGGCGCCGGCCATCACTTCCGCCATCGACAAGGTGCCGTCCTTGTCGGTATCGAGGGCATCGAAGTTCCTGGCGACCTTCGGCATGGCCTTGGCCTCTTCCTTGTCGAGCGTGCCGTCGCCGTCCTTGTCGGCACTCTTGAACGCAGCCTCGAACTTCTCGTGATGCATGGCGCCTGCAGGCAGCGCGACGGCAAGCCCGGCAGCGGAAAGGACGGAAAGGGCGATGAGACGAAGTTTCATGGTGACTCCTGGAGGTTCATGGATGGCGAACTGCGCGTATGACCGCGACAGCACACGGTAGTGCCCGGACGAGTCCGAACGTTGACGAGGATCATGCGGGGGCGATTCGCAGTGCCAAGCCATCGAAAGCTTTGTACACTAGCCCCCAAGACCCGCGTGGACGCTGTCCGGCAACAGTGGCCCAACGCGCGGCACGACCCATCCGCTGACACGGATCCGATACCGGGTCCACCGCCTCCGGCAGGGGGGCCGGTCAGAAGGCCACGGGCACCAGAACAAGCAAGACAGGCGGGCGCGACAGCGCCTTCGAGGGGGAGCCTTCGCCGATGCAGGCCCTGTTCGACAACTTCCAGGTGCTGTTCCAGGGCCTGGCGCTGGGGAGCATCTATGCCCTCGTCGCCCTCGGTTTCGTCCTCATCATCCGCGCCACCAACGTCGTCAACTTCGCCCAGGGCGACTTCGCGATGCTCGGGGCGTATGCCATGGTGCTGTTCTTCACGGGGCTGTCCTGGCCCTACTGGCTCGCGTTCGTGGCCTCGCTCGGGGCGATGGCCGTCTTCGGCGTCCTCTTCAACTACGGCGTGTACTACCCGCTGCGGTACCGGGCATTCCTGCCGGTGCTGATCAGCACGCTCGGGGCGTCCATCTTTCTGCAGAACACCGTGCTCGCGGTGTTCGGGCCCCAGCCCAGACCGCTCGACAAGGTGCTGAACGCCGACGGCGTCACCATCGGCGGCGTGTTCCTGGATTCCCAGTACCTGGTCATCCTCGCGGTCACGATGCTGCTGGTGCTGTTCACGTACGTGTTCTTCGAGCACACGCTCCTCGGCAAGAAGCTGCAGGCCACTTCGCAGGACAAGGACATGGCGCGGCTGCTCGGCATCCCCGTGGCGCTGATGATCTCCATCACCTTCGTCTACAGCGCGGTGCTCGGCGGCATTGCGGGCGTCCTCGTGGGGCCGATCCTGTTCGTGTCGATCGGCATGGGCTCCACCATCGCGCTCAAGGCGTTCGCCGCGACGATCATCGGCGGCTTCGGCGATGTCACCGGAGCGATCGTCGGCGGGCTGCTGCTGGGCGTCATCGAAAGCCTCGCGGCCTACCACATCTCCGTTCCCTACAAGGACGCCTACGCCTTCCTCG
>CAZEDA010000095.1:0-10353 GCA_964510915.1 uncultured Rhodocyclaceae bacterium
GTGGAAGGAGCGGCTCGCGGCAACGATGTCCAGGTTCTCGTCGAGCACCAGCAGCGGATCACGGACCGTGTCGACGATGGCCTCCGCAAACTCGCGGGCTTCGCGAAGGACGGCATCGGCCTGCACGCGCGGGGTGATGTCCGAGAAGGTGAGCACCACACCGTCGATCACGTTCTCCAGCGTGCGATAGGGCTGAACCCGCGCGAGGAACCAGGTGCCGGCACGGGTGCGCACTTCGCGCTCCCTCGGTACCAGTGAGGCCATGACGGCCTCGGCATCGGCCAGCAGATCTTCCTCGTCGATGTCCGGCTTGAAGTCGCTCAGGGGACGACCCACGTCCGTCTTGACCAGGTGGTAGATGGCGAGGGCCTCCCGCGTGAAGCTGCGGATGGCGAGGTCGCGGTCGAGGAAGATCGTGCCGATGCTGATGTTGTCGAGGAGGTTCTTCAGGTCGTTGCGGGTGCCGGCCAGCTGCTCGATCTTGGCGCGCAGTTCAGCGTTGACGGTGGTCATCTCCTCGTTGACCGACTGGAGTTCTTCCTTGGAGGTCTCGAGCTCCTCGTTGGTGGACTGCATCTCCTCGTTGGTGGATTGCAGTTCCTCGTTCGTCGACTGGAGTTCCTCGATGGCGGCCTGCTTTTCCTCGATGGTGGCCTGGAGGTTCTCCGTGGTGTAGGCGAGTTCGCGCTGGAGTTCCTCGATCCGGGGGGGAGGGACCGAGGCGGACCCGCGGCGGCTCGATTTGCGGCGCTGCTTGCGGGAAACCTCGGCGGCATCCTCGAACGTGACCAGCGCGAGCGTCTCGCCGCCCGCCGAGGCGCTCACCGCGCGGACGCCGAGACGCACGACTTCGTCGGCGACATCGGCCCGGAACGAGGCCTCGACGTCCAGGGTGGCTTTGGCGTCGTCGCGCAGCACCTGGAACGCCTTGCGCAGGGGCAATTGCAGACCCTCGCGTGCCATCTCGATCACGTTGAACGTGGCTTGCCCGGGTGCCGGACGCAGGTACCGACCAGTCTCGCCATGCACGAAGAGGATGTTGCCCGTCACGTCGGTCAGCACGGCGGGGGGGGCGAACCACTGCAGCAGCGCGCGACGGATGATCTCGGTCGGGTTGAGCAAGGTGGGCTTGGGTTCCGGACTGGTCATGGTTTTCTGCGGCACTGCCTGGGCGGTGTGGGTGGTCGCGTGACCTGGAAAGCTGCTCAGGGAACGCGAGGCCTTCGGCTTGGCCTCGTAGATCTTCCACGTCCGGTCCACGGGGGTGAAGAGATCCGTCTGATCGCCGATGCTCTCCGACGGGGACAGGAACAGCACGCCGCCTGGTTTCAGTCCGTAGTGGAAGGAGGCGATGACCTGCTCCTGGGCGGCGGCATCCAGATAGATGAGCAGATTCCGGCAGCAGATGAGGTCGAGCCTCGTGAACGGCGGATCCTTCACCACGTTCTGCGCGGCGACGATCACCATGTCCCGGATCTCCCGCGAGATGCGATACCCCGAGTCCTCCTTCACGAAGAAGCGCTCGAGACGTTCCTGGCTGACCCCCGCTACGCTCGCGGCCGGGTAGACGGCGAGCCGCGCGAGAGCTACGGCATCTTCGTCCACATCGGTGGCAAAGATCTGCACTTTCAGCGTGGCGCGCGTTTCCGTCGCGATTTCCCGGAGCAGGATCGCGATTGAGTAAGCCTCCTCTCCCGAGGAGCAGCCTGCCACCCAGACGCGGATCACGTGATCGTCGGCGGCGCCGGCCACGATTCGGGACAGCACGTCCTTCTTCAGGATGGCGAAGGCTTCCGGGTCCCGGAAGAAGCTCGTCACGTTGATGAGCAGTTCGGAGACGAGTGCCCTTGCCTCCGTCGGATGTTCCTGAAGGAAGCGCGCGTACACCTCGAGATCATCGAGATGGTGGACCTCCATCCGGCGGGCCACACGGCGGGCAACGGTCGCCTTCTTGTAGTGCGAGAAATCCTGGCCGCTCACCGATCGCAGTACCGACAGGACCCGGTTGAGGCCGCGAATCTGCGCAGGCGTGAGCGGGCGTTTCGCGCCGGACTGTCGGGTCCCCATATCGGCCATGAGCGCCGCGGGGAGCTGCTCTGCAGGAAGAACGATTCGTGCGAAGCCGGCGGCGATGGCGCTGGCGGGCATGCCCTCGAAGGTGGCGGTTGCGGGGTCCTGCGCGACCGTGAGCCCGCCGCTGCCCAGGATGGCGCGCAGGCCGAAGGTGCCGTCGGTTCCCGTTCCCGACAGCACCACGCCGACGGCGAGTTCGCCTCGGTCCGACGCGAGCGACTGGAAGAAATGGTCGATGGGCAGGCGCTGGCCGCGCGGCAGTTCAGGTCGGGCGACGCTGAGCGTCCCGGCGATGAGGGACAGTTCGCTGTTCGGAGGCGCGACATAGACATGGTTTGGCGCGAGCGCCATGCCGTCCTGCACCTCCGTCACCGGGATCACGGCAGCGCGCCGAAGGATGTCGGGCAGCATGCTCGGGTGATCGGGGTCCATGTGCGAGACGACCACGAATGCCATGCCGCTGTCCGCGGGGACATTGCGCAGGAATCCCTGCAGTGCTTCCAGCCCGCCGGCGGACGCCCCGAGCCCGACGACCGGAAACCGTGCCGGATGGGGAGAGGGGCCCGGTGCCGATGCTGCGTCCGTGTCTTCTGCACCCGGCGAGTTGTCGTCGGCCATCGATACCCCTGTCTGCGTGTCTGGAGTGCAGGATACACCGGCGGTGTCGGGGCGAGGCTTTGCGGGGATTGGGTGGGGAGGGGTGTTCGGGGCGATGGCGTCTGCGTGGCGCGGGGAGAATCGTGAAACAGTCCTCCTCTGGTGTTCTTGGGGTCCACGGTGCCAAGCCAACGACTTGTGCAGTCGCACGGTCAGCCACCAGAAATGGTGACTGCGACTTCGCCCGTTGAGTGGGGACCCGCGGGTGGAGTGCCCCGACCGCTCCAGGGACGGTCCGCAGGGACCTACCCTGGAACGCTCCGGATATCGCGGCACCTCGGTTGCAAATCGGGACCCAATGACCAGCCTTTACGTCGTATTCTTGGCGTTGACGAAAGTCCGGGCGACCATATGGTGCATGCCTCGGAGCCAAATGCAGGGCAGGTCAGAACTGATGCGCGGCACGATGCCTGCCCTCGTCCATCGTGTTGTTGTTGTACCCAGGTTGCGCGATTGCGAGTGCCATGAGCGTGATCTGAGGAGAGCGAAAACAAGAGGAGATGACCTCTCATGTCAGCACCGGTCTCGCGATCTGCTCTCGCGAAGCTGTCGGCACCCCGGTTGCCGCAAGTAGCGCCCCGGCGGCGGCTGTTCGAACTGATCGAGCGGCGCCGTGAAGTCCCCGTCCTGTGGGTGGAGGGACCGGGAGGCAGCGGCAAGTCCACGCTGATCGCCGATGTTCTCAATGCCCGAGGCGCGCCCCAGTTCTGGTACCACGTCGACGAGGGTGACGCGGATCCCTCGTCGCTCATCTCGTACTTCATCGAACTCGCGGATACCGCGGGCGCGGCTGAACCGCCGCTTCCCTATCTGACGTCCGAGCACCTCGCCAATGTCGAGGCGTTCTGTCGCCATTTTTTTCGGGGGTTCTTCCGCCGGCTGCCATCCGGGTCGGTCGTAGTCCTGGACAACTGCCACCGTGTCGATGCGCCGACCTTCCTGATGGTCCTGCGCGCAGCCTGCGAGGAGGTGCCGCCCGGAATGCAGGTGATTGCGGTGAGCAGGCATCGCCAACCCGCCGCACTCGTGGGCCTCGAAGCCAAAGGCGTCCTGGCGACCATCGGTGCCCGTGACCTTGTGCTCGATCTGCGCGAAACCGAGGCCATCGTCCGGGCAGCCAGCGGGGCCGACGCGGCGCGATCCGAAGCCCTGCATCGACTATGCGGCGGATGGGTGGCGGGCCTGGTGCTCCTGCTCAATCGGGGCGAGCTTCCGGCCGCGAGTGCCGATCGCCTCGACCTGGGGTCGCGGGAGGCCGTGTTCGACTATTTCGCCGGGGAGATCCTCGACGCGGCTGACGAAAGAACGCGAGAGTTGCTGCTGAAGTCCTCGCTCCTGCCGGTGATGACGGAGGACATGGTCCGAAGCCTGACCGGGAACGAGGGCGCCGCTGCACTGCTGGAGCAGTTGCATCGGCGTCACTACTTTACGACGCGCCGCGAAACCCAGGGCGCGCTGACATACGCGTATCACGATCTGTTCCGTGCCTTTCTGCTGGAGCGACTCACGCGGGAGACATTGCCGGAAGCGCTTCAGTCTCTTCAGATCGCGGCAGCCGGCCTGGTGGAGGCTGCCGGCTTCATCTCGGATGCCGTGGAGCTCTACCGCAAGGCCGGGGACTTGAACGGCGTAGCGCGCCTCGTGCACACCCATGCCCAGCGGCTCGTCGACCAGGGGCAGTGGCAGACGCTTGCCGCGTGGCTCGATGCGCTGCCGACCCCGATGGTCGAGGCTGATCCGTGGCTGCTGTTCTTCCGCGCGGTCGTGACGACGTTGTCCGCGCCGGCGGATGCGCGAACCCTGTTCGAGCAGGCTTACGAAGAGTTCGCCCGGCGCAATGACGACGCCGGCCAGTTCAGTGCGGCTTTCGGTGTGATGGAGGTCATGCTGGTCATCAGCGAGACCTTCAAGCCGTGGGACCGCTGGATCGATGCGCTCGAACCCTTGCTGGAAGCACGCCCTCCCGCGGACCCGGGCAGCGTCGTCCGCGCGTGGTACACGTTTCTGTACGCGTGCCTCTACCGAAGACCCGCTCATCGTCTGATCCCGACGGCCGTGCGCCACCTCGAGCGGGAGTTCTTCGCCGGGCGGGTCAATCCCGCTCAGGCGGTGCAGGCCGGTACCGGATTGCTTGCCTATGCCCACTTCACGTCTGACGAAGGATTGGCCGCGCGAGTCATGCCGGCGCTGCAGTCCCTGCTGTCGCAGGACCACCTCGCCGTGTTCTCACGCATCTGGGGAAGGGTCTGGGTCGGGGTGTATCACTACTTCAATGCGCGTTACGCCGAGGCCCTCGAAGGGACTACCCTGGCAAGGGACGACGCCGCGCGTCACGGTGTCACGACGGTGGCGCAGATCATGGGTTGCTACCGGATTCAGTCACTGGCGAATCTGGGCCGTGCCCACGACGCACTCGCCGAGGCGGCGACGCTCCGCAGCCAGCTCACGGCGGATCACGGCTATCCCGCCTCGTATCTGAACTCCGTCACGGGCCTCGCGCACTTCGTGGCGGGCGATACCGCGGCGGCCATTCAGAGCGGTGAGCGTTGCCTGGCCTTGTGGCGGGAGAACGGATTCGTCATCGCGGAACTGGTCTGGGAGATCATGCAGTCGATCTATCTGGCCAGCCGAGGCGACACAGTCCGGGCGGAAGCCCTGAGAGCGGACGCCGAGAGCCGGCTCGCCGGCACGGTCTGCACCTACCTGGATCCCGTGCTGGACGTGCTGGGCGCCAAGACCGCCCTCGATTCGGGTGACGAGCCAAAGGCGGTGGCGTTGCTGCGTTCGGGTCTCACGATGGCCCGCAACCGCAAACGGGCGGCCGCGCTCTCCTGGGCGCGACCCCTGCTGCCCGAACTGTTCTCTCTCGCGTGGTGCCACGGCATCGAACGCGATGTCGTGGCGGCTCTGGTGGCGGAATGGCAGATCCCCCCGCCGGACCCTGGCGCGGCTGACTGGCCCTGGGCGGCCACCATCCGTACGTTCGGAGGCTTCGAGATCGCCGTGAACGGGCAGCCGCTTGCCCACGGCCGGAAGTCGCAACGCCGGTTGCTCGAGTTCCTCAAGTTCCTCGCGGTTGCCGGTCTCGATGGCTCTTCGGTGGCCAACGTGAGCGAGGCGCTCTGGCCCGACGCCGACGGGGATGTCGCGGCCGGCAACCTGCGCACCACGATCTTTCGGGCCCGGAAGCTACTGGGCGACGAGGGTGCCATCCTGACCACTGACGGGCGAGTGGCCTTCAATGCCCGACGAGTCTGGGTCGATACGTTCGCTCTCGGGCTGGTGCTACGGGAGCGGGAGGCGCGCATGAATTCCGCCGCGCAGCGTATTGCAGCGCTCTACCGCGGTGATCTGCTGCCCGACGACGATGCCTACTGGGTGCTCGCGGCCAGACGGGAGTGGCGCAATCGCGTACCTGCCGACCGATCCGCATCGAATCCGTAACGCTGCCTGTACCCGATCCGCAACGCTTCGCGAGTGATGCTTTGCGCCAGCCGGGGGATGACTCCCGGCTGGCGCCAGCCCCGCGGGGACCCCGGCGCCTCAACCGCACCTTGGGAGGCGTTTCATCATGCATCGCAACATTCGAGCTGTTGTCGTCGCGGTTCCTGCAGCGTTTGCCTTGCTGAGTTCCGTGCCGGCGTCTGCCGAGCCCCAGAACCTCACGGTCAAGTGCGTTCGCAAGGTCGAACGCTTCGAGCCGCTGTACAAGAACGATTCGGCCGGAAGACTCGCGTACCTGTCGTCCGCGGCATGCAACTATCGGGAGACCGTCGGTGCCGGGCTCTTCGACGGCGTGCGAAGCACGGCGACGGGCTTCACGGATCTGTCGAACGGGCGTGGTGAAACCCGCGGCATCACCGCGGGGGAGAAGGGCGGTGACCACTACCGGGTGGAGTGGCTGGGCCGATGCTATTCCACGGGCCGGGCCAACGGCGCCGACCTGATCCGATGCAGTGGCGTCTGGTCCTTCATTGAAGGCAGTGGCGTCGGACGTTTCACCAACCTGCGAGGCGGCGGCCACTGGCACATGCAGATGACGGCCGACGGCGGGATCGACACGGAAGCCGTCGGGCAGTACGAGAAGTAGACGGGAATTGGCGGGGGTGGGGCGAACGCTCTGCCTCCGCGTTCTCGCGGTGTGATCGCACTCGGAGGTCGCGCCCACGCTGCCGTGTGGAAGCTTTCAGCGGGTCGCCGGGCGGGAAGCGGCGCACCAGTGAACTGGCGCACCGTTCGTCGGCAAGGTGGGGGCTCAAATCGAAGCCGCTCGAGGTCGTCTGGGGCGGCACGATCTCAGAACCCCGCACTGCCACAGATTCTAGACACGAGGTAGACATCACTGGCTGGACGAAGGAGAAACAGCGACCTGAGTGGTTGGTTTTCTTGCGGCCCGCATGGGGATCGCGGCCGTCTCGCCTTGTGGCGATCCGTCCTTCGGGCCTCCGGTAGCTCGGGACCGCGGCAGGAGCGGCGTCCCCTATGGAGATGCTTGGTCGACCTGTTCAACCCAGCATACTGGGTGCTCGCCCGGCAGACCCTTAGCGGGCGCCAAGCCCACGCTTCCGACTCAAGGCCATACCCCCCACCATGGCGGCGCCGGCCAGAATCAGGAACTGAGTGGACGGCTCGGGGACCGCTACAACGTTCAGTGTGACGTCATAAGCGCTGTAACTCGCGTCAAGGCGAATGCCCTGCATGCTCTCCCACAAGATCTCGGAGAATGTTCCTCCTTCGATTTGACCATCACCGCTTGTCAGAACACGGAAGCTGTCACCCAGACGAGGGACGAAGTCTGCCAAACCGCGCAACACGATCCGACCGTCGAGAAGAACGCTTCCTGACACCGCCAACGTATCGAAATCCAGAGTATCGGCGACACTTATCTCGAGGATGCTTTCGGCGCCCATCACCAGATCTGCGTCGATCGTGAGTTGTCCTGCCGTCATTGCACCTCCGGGTGAAAGCCGGCCGTCGTTGCGAAACGAGCCCCCCGAAAGCAATATGGTTCCGGCCCCAGAGACAACTCCGGTTGTCGCATTCGAGACGCCTCCACGCGTCGATGCCAATACAGCGCCTTCTCCTATGGAGATAAGCCCGGCGTTGTCGAACGCGGACGATAAAGACAGTGTTCCCGCGCTCAAGTCCATTTGTCCCGAATTGACGAGGTTGACTTGAATCGTTGTTGTCCCGGTCCCTGCTTTTCTGTAGAGGCCCTGGTTATTGAAGACATTCGAACCGCCGCGATCCAGCATGCTGGTATCCGATGCCTCGTCGTCCGTTAATGTGGCTCGGTTGATGAGCGTCCCATCAACGAAGACGATATTGCGACTCGAAGTTACGGGATCCGTCGTCCACGCGGTATTCCCGTCCAAGATCAGCGTGGCCCCCCCACTTAGGACCATAAACGCCGAGAGTCGGTTGGTACCTTGCCAGCGGTAGGTCCCGGCGTCCGCGAATGAGCCTCCCGTCCAGTTCACGGGGCCCTGGAAAGTGGCGCCCGTGCCGAGGATCGTGGTGCTCCCGGAGACCGTCACGGGTGTGAAAAAGGAGGTTCCGTTAAGGAGTTGAGAGCCACTTAACTCGACGATGCCTTCCCCTCGAAAGGTTGCGTTCCCGAGACGACTCGACCCCAGAAGGAGTTGGGCATCCGCGTTGACGTTAAAGGTGCCTGACCCGCGGGCGTTTCGCAGCGAAAGCGAGCCGGCGACGACATCGACAACCCCGGAATTTTCGAAGCTGATCTGGATCGCCGTGGTCTTGGGCCCAGTCTTGCGGTATGTGCCCGAGTTCTCGAAAGGGCTGTCTCCCCCAGCGCCCCTGATCGAAGAACTGAACGAATTCGAATCGGTGAACGTCGCCTGATTCTTGAACGTGCCGCCATTGAAAACGATTTCGTTGCCGGTATCTCCAGTATTCCCGTCCCATGTGGTGTCGCCTGCGAGCAAAACCGTGACACGCCCGTCCAGATACTTGGCCTCGTCTCCGGTGATTCGTGTGCCTCCCTCCGACCGAAATGTGCCGAATCCCGAAATCAGACCGCCCGTCCAGGTGAGGGACTGGCTGAAGGTGGCTCCCCTGCCAGTGAGAACGCTGCCGGGATCCATTCTGGCAGGCGCGGAGATCGTGCTATCGCTCATCGCGACGCGAATGCCGGCGATTTCGACAAGTCCTGGACCTTCGATGCTGGCGCCGTTGAGCGAGTAGGGGCCCGAGAGCCTGAGCACTGCCCCGTTAGCGACAGAAAAGCGGCCGCCTGAGGAAGTCCCATCGCTTAGTTGCAAGATACCGCGCTCGATCGAGACGGAACCGGAATTGTTGAACGCCGCCGCAATCCATGTGGTGCCCCTCCCTCTCTTTCGGTAGGTCCCATTGTTATTGAACGCATTGCTGAATAGCGCACCTGACACCATGGTGTCGAATGAATTCTGATCCGAGAAAACAGCGTTGTTGTTGAGCACGGTCCCAATAAGGTAGATCGTGTTGCCGCCGGCAATTGTGTTTCCGCCCCAAGTGGCATCCCGTGCGAGAGACAGGGTCGCCTGGTCGCTGAGCCACTTGGGTTCGTTCATCAAGATGGTCGTGTTCCCAGTGAACATGTAAGTTGACCTCCCACCCAGGGTGCCTCCCGACCATCTGGTGCTTCCGGAAACGATGAAATCTTCAGTGCCTGACAGAGTGCCATTTTCCAGTTGTAACCCACCCACCGTGATGGGTGTCGAGAACTGGCTGGTTCCGCCATTGATGATGGCGAGATCAAGTTCTGTCGGGGCTCGAAGGAGGCTCCAGTTCGAACTTGTCTCCCACGTTCCTATGCCTCCAAACCATCGATTGTCGTCGCCATAACTTGCGCCCGCCAACATGAGGGTGATGCATCCCATCGTGATGGTCACCAAAAGGGAACGTTTGCGCGAGTCTTTCATTTTCGTCTCCGTTGATGGACGCCAGAGCATTCGTTGGCGCTTCTCTCCATGGCTTCTCTGTGTCATTCCATCGTCCAGTCGCGACAGCTCGATCCCGGCAGATTCCTATCCGGGTCGGACGCGACGCAAACAGCACCGAGGCTTTCCGACTGGCGGTGCGGCCCGGTCTTGCGCCGGACGTTCAGAACTGCGCTCCGCCAACGCGCGGACAGATGAAGTGCGGCGATTGCCCGTCCACGAACACGTGCGATTCGCCGATCCCGTGGGCGTTACCGGGTAGTGCACTCTGGCGTGCGGAGACGTCACCGTCAGCTGGGGCAGAGGCAACTGGGTTTGATCGCGATCGCGGCGGTCGTCCGACGACGCACCTTCGCTCAGACCGTCCGAGGCAAGAGCGATGTTGTTGCGAAAGCTATCACGTGGAAGTCGGTAATGCTTGTGACGGATGTCACAGGTATTTGGCTTTTTTTCTTGTTGCGGTAGTGATGGGGGGTCTCGCCAGATGTGGTGAGGCGGTGGCGGGTTCGCTGAGTGGGAAGCGCGGTTTGACGCGCGTCAGTGGGGGCAAGAAGTGCCACTGCCTCACAGGCCCCCGGGATTTTCCCATCGAGAGGAGCGATGCCAGCAAACGGGAACGCCATGCATTTCCGCTTGTTCGAGTCCGTGGAGATCAGGCGCCCGCCGGGCTGTGGCATCGAGG
>CAZEDA010000096.1:0-10351 GCA_964510915.1 uncultured Rhodocyclaceae bacterium
CTCGTGCGACACGTTCGCCACGAAGTCGCGGCGCATGGTCTCCACGCGCTCCCACAGGGTGATGTCCCGACCCAGCAGAAGCTTCTCGCGGTCCCCGTACGGGACCACCTGGACGGACAGCGAGGTGTCGCCGTGTGCCGCGGTGGTGACTTTCAGCGCGAGAGGCTCGGAGTAGTCCCCAGACACGAGGTACTGCACGAACTGCGGCTGACGCATGAGATTGGTGACCTGGTGGCCGCGATCGCGCTCCAGGTCCAGACCGAAATAGGTAAGCGCCTTCGGGTTGCACCACTCGAGGACATTGTCCTGGTCGAGGATCGCAACCGCCTCGGGGAAGGCGGCGCCCGCCTGAAGGAAACGGCTCAGCGCTTCCTGGAGGCTGTTTTCCGTCTGCGCCTGGCGCTTGTGCATGCGCAGCAGCCGGGAGAACAACTGCTCCCAGTCACCGCTGCCCTCTGGAATCGTGTCGATCTTCGGATCCTGGAGCCAGGCGCGAAACAGGGACAGATTGTGGATCTGGTGCGCGAGCAGGAAGGCGAGCAGCACGAAGGCCGCGGCCAGGGCGATCGCCGGGCCGGTCGCCAGCGCGAGCAGTGCGGTCGCCACGGCGATCGACCCGATCAGGATGAGCGGTTTGCGCCAGTGGGACATCATTCGACGGACAGGGACATTTCCGAGGCGGGAAAGGGAGGCCCCGGTATGTTACCGGGCCGAGACCCGGAGTCGAGGGGTCACTCGGGTTGCTGGGACATCCGATACCCGGTACCACGCACTGTCTGGACCAGCCCGTCCAGCGCCGTGGGCTCGAGGGCCTTGCGCAGCCGGCGGATGTGGACGTCGACCGTCCGTTCTTCCACGAAGACGTGGTCTCCCCACACATGATCCAGCAGCTGGGCGCGGGAATGCACCCGCTCGGGGTGGGTCATCAGGAAGTGCAGGAGACGGAACTCCGTCGGCCCCAGCTCCACGGTCTTGCCGTGGCCCGTCACCCGATGACTCGCGGGGTCCAGTTCCAGTTCGCCGATGCGGACCAGGTCGTCCGTCACCTGCGGAGCCCTTCGCCGCAGCACCGCCTTCACGCGGGCGTTCAATTCGCGAGGCGAGAAGGGCTTGGTGACGTAGTCGTCCGCGCCGGTCTCGAGACCCGTGAGCTTGTCCTGCTCGTCGGAGCGGGCGGTGAGCATGATGATGGGAATCTGCCGTGTCCGGCGATCCGCCCGCAGACGGCGTGCGAATTCGACGCCCGAGATTCCGGGAAGCATCCAGTCGAGCAGGACGAGATCGGGCAGGGAGGTCTGGACCAGCCTGAGCGCCTGTTCCGCGCTGTCGGCCTTCAGCAATTGATGGCCTGCCTGCGCAAGATTGTAGGAAATCAGTTCCTGGATCGCAGGTTCGTCTTCGACGACGAGGATGGTGGCCGGCATTTGTTGCTTCTCCGCACTTCGGTACGGTCTGGATACTATGACCGAATTGTTACCGACGCGTGACGGTATTCGGTGACGATCTTCAGCGGAGCGGTGATTCGCTCGTCACCGTGACGGATTGCGGGATCGACGGCCAGATGCCTCGTGCCGTGGCGCGCCTGCCTTCGAAGAGCAGCCAGCTCTGGGCGCCGTAGTGCGGCAGGGGCCGCGCGAGAGTGGCGACGTTCTCGGCATCGGCGGCGATCAGCACCACGACGCCAGTCGGCGCGCGGGTCGTCCACACCCGTGATCCGGTCTTGCCTC
Source organism: uncultured Rhodocyclaceae bacterium (assembly GCA_964510915.1). Lineage (GTDB taxonomy): Bacteria > Pseudomonadota > Gammaproteobacteria > Burkholderiales. The sequence goes on from CAZEDA010000096.1 coordinate 1,728, forward strand.
GAATGGCTTCGGGCGCCGGTGACAATCCGAGCTTCGCAGCGTAGGCATCCACGCGATCCGGAAGTCCCACCACGAGAAGCGGGCCCGAGGGCGGGGCGTCCGGATCTGCCATGACCGGCGGTGCATCGAGCATCCGGGCGGCAAGATCCCGAGCCGAGGCCGCGTAGGTTTCGTCGGGGCCCAGCACAACCAGGCGCGTGTTCCGGTCGACCATCACATCCCGCAGGATCGGCGGCGCCTCGTCGGGCGCGAGACGCCGCAGCGTGACCATCTCGGAGTCGAGCAGGACGCGCCGGGGTTCGTTGCGCACAACGAGCGAAAGCGTCGTGCGCGCGCCGGACGGACTCACATTGAAAGTCTGCACGCCGTCCGCCGTCTCGACCTGAAGGGGAACCGACGTCACGTCGTCGGGCAGATCTCGCGTCATCACGACCTGCAGGGACCAGGCGTCAGTCAGCCGCGTGGCGGTCGCGCCCTCCAGGCGGATCGACGGGATGCCGGGCTGTTCGATCCACCGCGTGAAGTACGCCGCCAGATCCTGGCCCGAGGCCGACTCGAGGGCGTGGCGCAGATCCGTCCACGACGACACCCGGAAACGCCGCTCGGTCCAGAACGTTCGCATGCCGGCAGCGAAGGCGTCAGGACCGATCCGCTGGCGCAGCATCAGCAGCACCATCGCCGTCTTCTGGTAGCCGAGGATGTGCGAGGCACCGTGCGTGCGGGACGTGAACGACGTGAGCGGCTGATCATCCTCCGCGCGCAGGGCGGTGATGTCGCGCAACCACGCAAGCCGCATGGTCCGCGCGGCATCGGGGCCCTGGCGCTCGCGCGTGTCGTAGTCGGCGAGCAGGGTCGTGAGTCCCTCGGACCAGTTGCCCTGCCGGTAGTCGGGGAAGACGCCGTTGCCCCACCAGTTGTGCAGGATCTCGTGACCGAGGGAGACCTCCCGCATGAAGGGCAGCTTGAGGACGTCGGCCCCGATGTAGGTCAGCGTGGGCATGCCGAAGCCGGTGGGCGTCGGACTCGAGACCACGCTGAACATCTCGTAGGGATAGGGGCCGATGGAGCGCTCGAAGCGCCCCAGCAGTTCGGCACTGGAGTCGAGGTAGGCAGGCGCCATCGCCTCCAGACCCGCCACGAAGTAGGTGCGCAGCCGGATATCGCGTCCGTCCAGGCTCTTCGCCGCGCGCTCCGTCACGGTGTACGGACCCGCCATCAGATCGATGCCGTCGGTCGGCTGATCGAACGAGAATCGCGCTTCGTATCCCGTTGCCGTATCGGATTCCGCATCGAGTCGGCCGGCCACCAGGCCTCGCTGCCCCGCGGGGAGGCGCAGGGTGATGCCGTACGTCAGCGGACCGCCGTCCACGCTCGGGTGCCATCCGCTCGCCGCAGGCAGGAAGGTGCCTGCCGGACCGGAGACGGGTGCCGCGTTCTGAAGCGTGTCGCGATGGTCGAGGTTCGCATCGAGCGGATCGAGGCGGCCCTGCCAGCGCAGGGCAATCGTGCGGCGCTCTGCGTCCGGCGCGAATCGCCAGACGACCTCGTCGCCCACGCGTTCCGGCACGCGCGCGCCGCGCACCCGGGCGAGCGCTTCGCGAAGGGCAACATCGACGAACCGCTCTGCCATGCGCACGGTATGCGCGCGCCCGGCCGGGAGGGTCAGGATTCCCTCTGCCTGCAACTCCCGCGTCGCCGGGGTGACGCTCACCGTGGCCTCGAGACGCGGCAGGGCCGAGTCCGCGGACATGACTGTCGCCGGGACCCCCAGCCCGAGCAGCAGGACCAAGGCCCCGGACTTCATCGCTGCGCGGGAAACTTGGCGATCAGGTCCATGACGTCGGTGCCGCGGCTCACCTTGAGCGGAAGCCAGCTGCCCGGGGGCTGCAGGACGATCCGGTCCACGACGTCCTCCACGGTGCGGCAGGAACGCCCGGCGACCTCCACCAGGACGTCGCCTGCCTGGACCCCCGCCTGGCTGGCGATGCTGCCGTCTTCCACCTTGCGGACCGACACGCGGTCATTGGCCATTTCGAGCCAGACGCCCAGACGGGGACGGGACTGTTCTCCCTCCAGGGTCTCGCCGACGCCGAACAGTGCCGTGGCCTGCCCCGGTTCGATGTCGGCGCACGGCATGCCCGCGTCGGAGGGCAGGAAGCTCGCGACATCGCCGATGCCCATGTCACGCAGCTGCCATTCGACGCCCCAGCCGTTCATCGCGTGGCCGCTGCCGAGCAGCGCCACCACGCGGGCGCCCGGCCGAACCGTCAGCGCATCGCGGATGGCGTGCGCCATCGCGCGGTCCCACGTGAGCTGGCTTTCCAGAAAGCGCCGGAACTGAGGGTTGTCCGCCGGTGAGCTGTCCTTGCCGTCGCCCGCGGCGCTGTGCTGGGAGAAGCTTGCCCAGAGGAAATCGCGGTACGTCTCCATGGGTTCCGCCGGGCGGCTGATGCCGAGTTCGCGCAGTTCCGCGACGCCGTCGAACCCCACCTGACTCACCTTGCGGGTGAGGCTGTTGTCGATGTTGAGTGCCACCATGGGGATGCGGTGGATGCGCGCGAAGTGGAACAGCGGCAGGTAGAGCTGGGCGTCGAAGCGCCAGACCCTGGACCACTGACTCTGTTCGAGGAACGCCTTTTCGGTCAGCTCGCCGGCGACCCAGCGATCGAGTACGGGCTGCGCGGCGCGGGGGAACATCTCCAGCGCGAGCACGATCGATTCGTTCCGCGACAGCATCGCGGACGCCACGTGCAACTGCCAGCGGTGATGCTCCATGCTGTCGTGATGCTCGCCGAGCAGGACGACCCGGCGATCCGCCACGTGGTCCAGGACGGTGCGCAACGCGACCGGCGCTGCGCCGCTCGTGGCAGGAAGGGTCCAGGCGCCGGGCGGGGGACAGAGGCCCTCCGCGGCAGACACGGGAGCGGCCAGCGCGGCCAGCAGAAAACCCGCCAGGGCGGCGGGGATACGAAGCGGGAGGGCGAAAGTCATGAAGGGCTCGCTGGTGGAACATCCCTGCAACGGACTGCGGTCCGGCCGACAAGTTCGCCCGGTCGGGAATCCGGGTGCGGCCGGTCTGGAATTCGCCCCGACAGGGTATCATCGGCCTCCATCGCAAAGGCTCTCGGCCACCCCGCATTCATGGCATCCGGCACGGTCCGTCCCACCGACATCGTCCTGCATCAGGCATCCCGCGTCCTCGAGATCGCGTTCGACGACGGCAGCCGGTTCCGCCTCCCGTGCGAGTTCCTGCGCGTGTTCAGTCCGTCTGCCGAGGTGCGGGGCCACGGGCCCGGGCAGGAGGTGCTCCAGGTCGGCAAGCAGAACGTGAACATCACCGCCATCGACCCGGTGGGCGCCTACGCGGTGAAGCTCGTGTTCAGCGACGGGCATGACACCGGCCTGTACTCGTGGGACTACCTCCATGAGCTCGGCCGCGACCAGGACCGCCTCTGGGCGGGGTACCTCGCCCGGATGGCGGAGGCCGGCGCTTCCCGCGACGACAAGGTCCCCATCGAAGTGCACAAGTTCAAGCGGGCGGCCGCTTCGGCTCCCGCACCACGGTTCACGAGTCCGCCCACCGATGAGTAAGACACACTTCGGCTACCGCCAGGTCGACGAATCCGAGAAGGTCCAGCGCGTCGGAGAGGTCTTCAAGGCCGTGGCGCCGCGCTACGACCTGATGAACGACCTCATGTCCGCGGGGCTGCATCGGCTGTGGAAGCGCTTCGCGGTGGATGCGTGTCTGCTGCGGCCCGGCCAGCGGGTCCTCGACGTGGCCGGCGGCACCGGAGACATGACACGCCTCTTCTCCAAGGCCGTCGGGCCGACGGGCTCGGTCTGGCTCACGGACATCAACGGGGCCATGCTCTCCACCGGTCGCGATCGCCTGCTCGACGAAGGCCTGATGGTGCCCGTGGCGCAATGCGATGCCGAGCGTCTGCCGTTTCCGGACCGCACCTTCGACTGCGTCTGTGTCGCATTCGGTCTGCGCAACATGACTCACAAGGATCGTGCGCTTGCGGAGTTCCGGCGCGTGCTTCGCCCCGCGGGGCGTGCCGTGGTGCTGGAGTTCTCCAAGGTCTGGAAGCCCCTCGCGCCTCTCTACGACGCCTATTCCTTCTCCGTGCTGCCGGCGATGGGCAACCTCGTCGCGGGCAACCCCGAGGCCTACCGGTATCTGGCGGAGTCCATCCGCATGCACCCGGGCCAGGCTGAGCTCGAAACGATGATGCGCGATGCCGGCTTCGACGACGTGACGCATTTCAATCTCACCGGGGGCGTCGTCGCGGTGCATCGCGGCTGGGCGACCTGACGTGATGCTGGCGCGTGCAGCGGCCGGTGCCATCAACCATCTGCTTGCTCAGGCCCAATGGGCACGCGACACCCTGCGCCCGTTCGCGGGGCGCTGCGTCCGTTTCCAGGTGGCTCCGGCGGCGTTCACGCTGACGATCACGGGGGACGGTTTCGTCGCGGAAGCCGACGAGGCGGCGCCTGGTGACCTCGACATTTCCCTGAGCCCCATCACGGCGCTCCGGCTCGGCGCCGGCGACGAGTCCGCGCGGGCCGACGTCCTCGTCCAGGGCGACGACGACCTGACCCGGGCGATCTGGCACGTGGTCAACCATCTTCGCTGGGATGCCGAGGAGGATCTGTCCCGCGTGTTTGGCGACATCGCCGCCCATCGCATCGCCGGCACCGCAAAGCAGGCCATCGCTGCCGGTCGCGATTCGATGGAGCGTGCCGGCCTCGCCGTGGCGGAGTACCTCTCGGAGGAAAGCGGCCTCACGCCGCCCCGCCTGCAGCTCGAAGCGTTCGCGCAGGATGTGGACCGCGCCCGCGAACTGGCCGACCGGCTCGAGGCCCGCATCCGTCAGCTGGAACAGCGCCAGGGCAGGGGCGGTTGACATGCTGACCGCCGGTCGAGGCGTCGCATGACCCGCTGGTTTCGGCTCGCGAAGATTCTGTGGGTGGCGATCCGCTTCGGACTGGACGAATTCGTGTTCGCGCATTCGTCGCTGCGCTGGCTGCGGCCCTTCATCCGCATCGCGACCTTCTGGCGGCACTTCGACCTCTCACGGGGCGCACGGCTGCGGCGCGCCCTCGAAGACCTCGGCCCCATCTTCGTGAAGTTCGGTCAGGTGCTCTCCACGCGGCGCGATCTGCTCCCGCGGGACATCGCCGATGAACTCGCGAAGCTCCAGGACCGCGTGCCACCGTTTCCGAGCGATCAGGTGCTCGCGAGACTCGAAAAGGTGTACGGCAAGCCGGTGGATCAGGTCTTCGCGCACTTCGAGCGGGAAGCCGTCGCGAGCGCCTCGGTGGCGCAGGTGCATTTCGCCATCCTTCCCGACGGACGCGAGGCGGCGGTCAAGGTGCTCCGCCCCGGAATCGAGCGCATCATCTCCCGCGATCTCGCGCTGCTCGACACGGCCGCGAGTCTTGCCGAGAGCATCTGGGCGGACGGCAAGCGCCTGCGTCCGCGCGAGGTCATCGCGGAGTTCCAGAAGCACCTCTACGACGAACTCGATCTGCTGCGCGAGGCCTCCAACGCGAGTCAGCTCCGCCGCAACTTCCGCGATTCCGATCTCATGCTGGTTCCCGAAGTGTTCTGGGACTGGTGCGCGACCGAAGTGATGGTCATGGAGAGGATGCACGGCACCCCGATCTCCCAGGTGCCGGCTCTGCGGGAACAGGGCATCGACATCTCCAAGCTCTCTCGCATGGGCGTGGAGATCTTCTTCACCCAGGTGTTCCGCGACGGGTTCTTCCACGGCGACATGCATCCGGGGAACATTCTCGTGGCCGCCGATGGCCGCTACGTCGCCCTCGACTTCGGGATCATGGGCACCCTGAACGACGTCGACAAGAACTACCTCGCCCAGAACTTCCTCGCGTTCTTCCGCCGGGACTACCGGCGCGTGGCCCAGGCGCACGTGGACGCCGGATGGGTGCCGCCCGGCACCCGGGTGGACGAGTTCGAATCCGCCATCCGCGCGGTGTGCGAGCCCATCTTCGACAAGCCCCTGAAGGAAATCTCGTTCGGCAAGGTGCTGCTGCGCCTGTTCCAGACGGCGCGCCGCTTCAACCTCGAAGTCCAGCCCCAGCTCGTGCTGCTGCAGAAGACTCTGCTCAATATCGAAGGGCTGGGCCGGGAGCTCGATCCCGATCTCGATCTGTGGAAGACCGCCAAGCCCTATCTGGAGCGCTGGATGTCCGAGCAGGTGGGCTGGCGTGGCCTGCTGCGCAACCTCAGGGATGAGGCACCCTACTGGGCGAATGCCCTGCCGCAGCTTCCCCGTCTGGTGCATCGCGCGCTCGCGGAACCTGCACCCCATGCCCTCGAAACGGCCATCCGCCGCCTGACCCAGGAACAGGAAAAGCAGACCCGCTGGCTCATGGTCATCGCCGGACTGCTGATCGGTTCGGGCGCCATGCTGCTCGTCATGCTGCTCCGCTGATCTGCCGCGGCCACCAATGGTGGCGCCATCGGAGCGCGGCACGAGCCAGCAGGCAGTGCCGATGCCACGCACCGGAAATCCCGAAAGACTGTGCAGAAACTTCCCGGGGCCGCGTTACCTAAGCTCAGGTGCAGTGCAGGCACTCGGTGCCTCGCGTCCGAGTCATCGTCTTGAGGAGTGCGCACCATGAACCCTTGGAAGAATCGCTTCGCGGCGAAGGCCGCCACCACCATCGGGCTGCTGACCTCCCTGTTCGCGCTGGGTGGGTGCGCTCCCACCTCGGCGCCGACTCAGGGCACGTCGGACGCCGTGTCCATCGGGAGCAGTGATTTCTGGGGCAAGGCGAATCCGACCGCAGAGGAACGTCGCAAGGGGGGAGGCGTACCCGGCTCCGACTGACCCCCTGCCGCGCCCCACCGCTGTCCGATCCCACCCGATGGGCCGAATGGTCCATTCGGGTGGGTTCGCGTATTGGCATTGTCACGAAACAGTCATGTGCGATCGCCAGAATCCCGGTTGAGCTGTTACCTGGCCAGCAAATGGTCAAGCAAGGCAGCCGCGCCCGCCCGATCCGATACGGACGGAAGGCACCAAACTTCATTGCCGGGAGAAAGCCGCATGTCACGTCACCAGACCCTCCGTACGCGCGTCCTGGTTCTCGCGCTCACCTTCGCCTTTGCCGCCGGCGGAGCTACCGCGTTTGCCAATGAGGGAGAAGAGCAGGAATCGTCGGCCCCCAAGCGCGACAAGATGCGCGAGCTGCTGGAAAAGCTCAAAGCCAAGGGCGTGATCTCCGATGAGGAGTACGCCGAAATCACCGAAGACACGCCGGAAGACCGGGCCCGCGCCCGTGCCGAGCGCCGCAAGAAGGCGCTGGAAGCCGCCAACCAGGCTTCCAAGGAAGAGGCCGCACGCGAGCGCTTCTTCGGACGCTTCAACAACGGCATCGCCTTCGAAACCCCGGATCGCCGCAACAACTTCACGCTGGGCGGGCGTATCCATGCCGACTACCGATACTTTCCCGACAAGGACGCCGCGTCCACGTTCGATGTCCGGCGTGCGTACCTGACGATTCAAGGCAAGTGGAACGAGTACCTGACCTGGGACCTCACCGGGGACTTCGCGAACCTGGTGAACAACTCCCAGCTCGATGTGGCCTGGATGAACATCGCCTACAGCGACCAGACCCAGTTCCGGCTCGGCCAGTTCAAGATGCCCTTCTCCCTCGAAGAACTCGGAAGCTCCCGCTTCCTCGACTTCCAGGAACGTTCTCTCGTGAACGGTCTGGTTCCGCAGAAGGAGCGGGGTCTGATGGTGCACGGTGTGCCGGGTGTCGGCATGACCTACGGACTGGCCGTCTCGACCGGTCAGGGCAAGAACAACAACGACATCGTGGCGCCGCGGGCCAGCAACGACTACATCGGACGATTTACGGTGAATGTCGCAGAACTGCTCGGCCAGCAGGCCAGGGCGACGTATCACATCGGCGTGGCCGGATCGCTGGGCCACCTCCCGAGCGGCTTCGGTCTGAGCCAGAGGACGGAAGCGCGAGGGATCAACTTCTTCAACACGTCCAGCTTCACGGGGTCGGATGTTCGCCGGGTACGTCTGGGCGTGGAAGCCGCCGTGGCCTACGGACCCGTGAAGCTGCAGGGAGAGTGGGTGCAGTCGACCTTCGAGGGCAGGTCAGTCACCGGTGTCGACTTCGATCGCCAGATCGGAGCCTACTACGCCGAAATCCTGTGGATGCTGACCGGCGAGCGTTACGCCGAGACCTATCGGAATGGCGTTTTCGGGCGCACGGTGCCGATCCAGAACTACGTCCCCGGAGGAGAGAACTGGGGTGCCTGGGAACTGGGACTTCGGTACTCCAGCTTCGATGCCTCGGATTTTGTTGCCGGCAACGCCGCCGGCACCGGCGTCGTAGCGGCTCCGGGAAGTCCGGCGGCCAACGTGGCGTTTGCTTCCACACCGGCCAACAAGGCCTCCGCCATCACGGCCGGTCTCAAGTGGATCTGGAACCCGAACTTCAAGATCTATCTGAACTACACGGAAACGCGCTTCGACAGCCGCATCACGGTCAACCCGAACTACGGCGGCCTGCCCTCCTTCACGCTCGACAAGGAGAAGGCTCTGACCATGCGCGCGGCCTACGATTTCTAG
>CAZEDA010000097.1:0-7672 GCA_964510915.1 uncultured Rhodocyclaceae bacterium
AACGCGCTGCCGCGAATGGCGAGACACACGACTACGCGCGTACGGTTGTGGCGATAGAACGGGGCACGGAATGGCAGCCAGAGCACGAGCGCGTGCATCATCACTTCCGTGGCCGGCACGTGGAACCACTCCAGAGTCGCAAGCGTCCGGCGCAGCCACGGCCGGGCGCGGAGAATCTCCCGGTAGTCGAGAAACACCACGTCCGCGCGGTCCACGTGATGCCGCATGTGCTTGTCGCGGATCTCCTCGTAGGTGCCGTAGCACGCGGCGGTGATCCAGCACAGCACACGCCCCAGGCGGGCGTTGTGGGCCGGGTCCCGGAACACCGAGTTGTGCGCGCACTCGTGGATCATGTAGGCCGCGATCACCATGGCGTGCGCGGTGAGCAGCACGCCGGCAATCCAGCCGGCCCAGCCGCCGAAGATCAGCGCGGCAAACCCGCCGACATAGGCCGTCGCGATGTAGACGAGGACTGCGGTCGTCGGGGCGAGGGCATCGGGGTACCGCAGCAGTCTGGCCGGCCTGGACGCAGCGGGCGAGGCGCTCATTTGCCCAGGACGGCGTTCACGAACTTCGGCTCCAGAGTGTCCTCGATGGCGGGGACGACCTTGACTTCACCCCGTGCCTTGAGGATCTCGCCGATGAGCGGACCGCTGCCGAAGAAGGACAGGGGCTCGCTCGATTTCGCGAATGCCTTTCGGATATCCGCAGCCTGGAGGTTTCGCACAAGCGGCATCTGCTCCTTCACTTCCTTGGGCGTGATGCTCATGACCTTGGCGATGATCTTCGCGGACTCGTCGGGCTTCGCCTTCACGTAGGCGAGTGCGTCGAGGTAGACCCTCACGAGCGTCTCGATCTCCTTCGGGTGGGACTGGATGAAGCGGTCGTCGAACACGAGCACGTCCGTGATGACGCCCGGTGCATCCTTGGAGGAGTAGATGACCTTGAAACCCTTGCCGCTCTTCATGGCGAGAAGCTGGGACAGCATCGGTTCCCACGTCACGCCCACGGAGAGCTGGCCGCCGGCCATGGCCGGTGGGATCGCATCGGGCGCCATGTTGATGAGAGTCACATCGGACTCGGCGAGCCCGTTCTTCTTCATCGCGTAGGCAAGGAGGATGTCCGACGGCGACAGCTGCACGAGACCGATCTTCTTGCCCTTGAAGTCCGCGATCTTGTCGATGCCCTTGGCCACCACGATCGCGTCGGCGCCGTTCGAGTAGTCGATGGGCAGCACCACCTTCTGCATCTGTCCTTTTTCGATCTGGGGCAGGACCTGGTTGTACGTCACCATGCCGCCCTGCAAGGCGCCGCCGGCGATGGCGGGAGGGATCTCCACCGGGTCGGCGAACATCTTGATCTCGACGTTGAGCCCCGCCTTCTTGAACAGACCGAGGGCGTCGGCAACGTAGAACGGTCCGTATCCGACCCACACCACCGTGCCGATCCGGATCGGTGTGGCAGCCGGGGCGGGAAGTGCGACGAACATCGAAGCGATCAGCGCCACGAGGGCGGCTAGACGGCGCCACGGAGAAGGGCTTGCCTTGCGGCCAGCGAAGAACATGGGAGCACTCCAGACATTTGACTTCGCAGTGCTCCGCAGATTCGGTGCCACACCCGTGAACGCGCAACCACCTGATTTGGCGGCGGCGAAGCTGCATCGGCGGATGACCTGCGCGCCCTTCCGCAGTGCGTGACCGGACGGGCTGCACTGCGGAAGGGCGTTCGCGCATCGATACGGACCGGCACTGCGCCCGAAGAGGGCGCCGACGTCAGGCAGCCTTGAAGACGCGGACTGGCGTTTCGGGGATCGGGTAGCCTGCTGCGCCGAAGGTCTCCGAGATCGCCCGATTGGTGTCGAAGTACACCTGCCAGTAGTTGTTCGTGTGCGTGTAGGGACGCACGGCGAGTACGGTCCCGCGCTCGTTGAAATCCACGATCTCGACGTCCGGCGGCGGCTCGGTCGTCACGTTCGGAATGGCTGCGAGCGCCGTCTTCAGCCGGGCGATGGCGTCCTGCGCGTCGACGCCGTGTGCGAGCTGCGCCGAGCGGTCCACGCGACGGAACGCGCTCGCGGAGAAGTTCTGGATCGTGTCGGAGAAGATCTTGTTGTTGCCGACGAAGGTGCTGATGTTGTCGGGCGTGAGGATGGTCGTGGCGAACAGCCCGACCTCCTTCACTGTTCCCTCGATGCCGCCGGCCTTCACGTAGTCGCCGACCTTGAACGGGCGCAGCACGACGAGGAATGCCCCGGCCGCGAAGTTCGACAGGAGCCCGGCCCACGCGGCACCGATGGCGATGCCCATGCCGGCCACGAGCGCCGCGAACGAAGTGGTCTCGACGCCGAAGTACCCCAGGATGGCGACGACCAGGACGATGTTGAGCGCGACACTGACGATGTTGCCGATGTAGCGCAGCAGTGTCGGGTCCACCTGCTGACGCGTGAGGCCGGCGGACAGCGCCCGGATGCTCACGCCGATCAGCCAGCGGCCGACGATCCAGAAGGCGATCGCGCCGGCGATCTTCAGGCCGAAGGTCGTCAGCTGCACCGTGGCGGTGTCGATCATGCTCTGGATATTCATGGTGCGGTCCTCGCGAGTAGAAGAACCCTCAGTTTAGTGAGGGTCCCCGCGAGGCTGCAATCGTGACCTGGCTGCGCACTCAGGCGCAGGCGGCCGGGGTACCGGAGCCCTCAGTGGGCGAAGACCCGCACGTTCCTCGGCCGCACCAGGACCTGTTCGCCAGCCACGAGGGCGAGGCGGGCGTGCGCATCCCGCGAAAGCTCCACGTGGATGGGCGTGTCGTCGTCCGTGAGCAGGTCGACACGCACCGTGGAACCGACGGCGAGCAGGTGCTCCACCCGTGCGGGGATGCCGGCGGTATCCGGGGCGGGGCGTACCAGTTCGATGTCGTGCGGCCGTGCGAAGGCGATGGCGGGCGACTCCGTCGGGTGGGAGTGTTCGGGGGTGGCCAGTTCCAGGGGGCCGAAGCGGGCACGGCCTTCCTGCACGCGGCCGTGAAACAGGTTCACGTTGCCGAGGAACTGGTAGACGAAGGCATTGGCGGGGTTGTCGTACACCTCCTGCGGCGTGCCGATCTGCTGGACGCTGCCCTCGTTCATGACGACGACGCGGTCGGACACCTCGAGCGCCTCGTCCTGGTCGTGCGTGACGAAGACCGTGGTGATATGCATCTCGTCATGGAGGCGGCGAAGCCAGCGGCGCAGTTCCTTGCGGACCTTGGCGTCCAGGGCGCCGAAGGGTTCGTCCAGGAGCAGCACGCGCGGTTCCACGGCGAGTGCGCGGGCGAGAGCGATCCGCTGGCGCTGCCCGCCGGAGAGCTGGTGCGGGTAACGATCGGCGAGCCAGTCGAGCTGCACGAGCGAGAGCAGTTCCATCACCTTGCGCCTGATCTCGCTGTCCGAGGGCCGGTCCTGGCGCGGGCGCACCCGCAGGCCGAAGGCGACGTTCTCGAAGATGGTCATGTGCCGGAACAGCGCGTAGTGCTGGAACACGAAGCCCACCTGGCGTTCGCGCACGTGGCGGTCGGTGGCATCTTCGCCGTGGAACAGCACCTGGCCGGAGTCCAGCGTCTCGAGACCGGCGATCACGCGAAGCAGCGTGGTCTTGCCGGAGCCGGACGGCCCGAGCAGCGCAAGCAGCTCTCCGGTCTGCACTTCGAGGCTCACGTGGTCCAGAGCCTTGAAGTTCCCGAAGCGCTTGTTCACGTCGCGTACGTCGATGCTCATCTGTCTTCTCCGGCTCTCATTCGGCTGCGCGGTCCTGCTCGAAGCGCCGTTCGACCCAGGTCTTGAGGGCGAGCGTCACGAGCGCGAGCAGGGCAAGCAGCGAGGCCACCGCGAAGGCCGCGGTGAACTGGTATTCGTTGTAGAGGATTTCCACATGCAGCGGCATGGTGTTCGTCGCCCCGCGGATGTGGCCCGACACCACCGACACGGCGCCGAACTCGCCCATCGCGCGGGCGTTGCAGAGGATCACGCCGTAGAGCAGCCCCCACTTCACGTTGGGCAGCGTCACGCGCCAGAACACCTGCCAGCCGCTGGCACCCAGCACCACCGCAGCTTCCTCCTCGTCCTTGCCCTGGGCTTCCATGAGCGGGATGAGTTCGCGTGCGACGAAGGGGAACGTCACGAACACGGTGGCGAGCACGATGCCCGGCACCGCGAAGATCACCTTCAGATCGTGATCGCGCAGCGTCTCGCCGAACCAGCCCTGGAGACCGAAGACGAGCACGTAGATGAGACCCGAGACGACCGGTGACACCGAAAAGGGCAGGTCGATGAGCGTGACGAGCAGGTTCTTGCCGCGGAACTCGAACTTCGCGATCGCCCACGCTGCTGCCACGCCGAACACGAGGTTGAGCGGCACGGCGATCGCGGCGGTGAGCAGCGTGAGGCGGATCGCGGCCAGCGCGTCTTCCTCGGTGACCGCAGCGAGGTAGACGTCGACGCCCTTGCGCAAGGCCTCGTAGAACACGGCAGCCAGGGGCACGAACAGGAACAGCGTGAGGAAGGCGAGGGCGACGCCGATGAGCGTCCAGCGTACCCAGGGGCTCTCGTGCGTGGCGTCCCGGACGGAGCGCGTCGGCGTGGACGCGGGCGCAGCCGGCAGGGAGATCGCGGCGGCACTCATACCATCCCCCGGCGCTTGCGGGACCAGCCCTGCAGTAGATTGATGACGAGCAGCAGACAGAAGGAGATCACCAGCATCACGACTGCGATGGCGGTGGCACCCGCGTAGTCGTACTGCTCGAGCTTGGTGATGATGAGCAGCGGCGTGATCTCGGAGACCATCGGCATGTTGCCGGCGATGAAGATCACGGAACCGTACTCGCCGATCGCGCGGGCAAAGGCGAGCGCAAAGCCGGTCAGCAGAGCGGGCGTCAGAGTCGGCAGAACGACCCGCAGGAAGGTCTGGAGACGCGTGGCACCGAGAGTCGCGGCAGCTTCCTCGAGTTCCGGTTCCAGATCGGCCAGCACCGGCTGCACCGTCCGCACGACGAACGGCAGCCCGATGAAGGTGAGCGCGACGAGAATGCCGAGCGGCGTGAACGCGACCTTGATGCCGAGCGGCTCGAGGAGGCTCCCGATCCAGCCGTTGGAGGCGTACAGGGCGGTCAGCGCGATGCCGGCGACGGCCGTGGGCAGCGCGAACGGCAGGTCCACGAGCGCGTCGATCAGGCGCTTGCCGGGAAAGCGGTACCGAACCAGTACCCAGGCGACCAGCAGGCCGAACAGGGCGTTGATCGTCGCCGCCATCAGCGACGTGCCGAAAGTGAGCTTGTAGGAGGCGACGACCCGCGGCGCGGTCACGGTCGTCCAGAAGGCGTCCCAGGTGAGCGTTGCCGTCTTGGCGAACGCCGCCCCGAGCGGAATCAGCACGATCAGGCTGAGATACAGCACCGTGAAGCCCAGCGCCAGGCCGAAGCCCGGCAGCACGCTGTGCCGACGCAGGGTGGCGCTCATCGGCCCCCCGGGACGAAGATCTGGTCGAACACGCCGCCATCCGCGAAGTGGGTCTTCTGCGCGTTCTGCCAGCTGCCGAAGACGTCGGTCACCTTGACGAGATTCAGCTTGGGAAAGAGCTTGGCGTACTTCGCCAGCGCGATGACCGACGTGGGGCGGTAGTAGTGACGGGAGATGATGTCCTGGCCTTCGTCGGTGTAGAGGAACTCCAGGTAGGCCTGGGCCGCCTGGCGGGTGTTGCGGCGATCGACCACCTTGTCGACGACGGCCACGGGCGGTTCGGCCAGGATGCTCACGGAAGGCACCACGATCTGGAACTTGTCCGGACCGAGATCCTTCACGGCGAGGAAGGCCTCGTTCTCCCAGGCGAGCAGCACATCCCCGATGCCGCGCTCGACGAAGGTCGTGGTGGACCCGCGGGCGCCGGAATCCAGCACCTGCACGTTGCGATAGAGCCGGGTCACAAAGTCCCGCGCCTTCGCGTCGTCCTTGCCGTACTTCTTCAGCGCGTAGACCCAGGCGGCCAGGTAGTTCCAGCGGGCGCCGCCTGAGGTCTTCGGGTTGGGCGTGACGACCGAAATGCCGGGGCGGACGATGTCTTCCCAGTCCTGGATGTTCTTGGGGTTGCCCTTGCGCACCAGGAACACGATCGTGGACGTGTAGGGCGAACTGTTGTGCGGCAGCCGCTTCTGCCAGTCGACGGGCAGGAGCTTGCCGCGAGCGGCGATCTCGTCGATGTCGTAGGCGAGGGCCAGGGTGACCACGTCGGCGTCCAGACCGTCGATCACGGCGCGGGCCTGCTTGCCCGAGCCCCCGTGGGACTGACGGATGGCGATCTTTTCCTTGCCGGCCGCAGCCCAGCGCTTGGCGAAGGCGGCGTTGATCTCCTGATAGAGCTCCCGCGTGGGGTCGTAGGAGACGTTCATGAGCGTCACGTCCGCCTGGGCGGACAGGCTGGCGATCAGCCCGAGGGCAGCGAGAAGTAGGCGGAACCGGAGCATCTGGGGAATGTGGGTGGGAGGATCGGTCGGCCCGGGACGCATCCACGGGACAACCCGTTCCTCGGGCGACGGAATCGGGAGCCTACCGACCCCCCTGGGGTGACGGAAGAAACGCTTTCGTATTTTCTTATTCGGCCTGGTTCTAAGAAAGATGCCGAAGGGGCTGCTGTGTCATGTTCCTGAAACGGGCGCGCCCAGGGAGGCGCCTGCGGGATCCGGGGTCTGGGGCGGGGGCTTTGGCGGGTATCCTCTGCGCACGACCAACGGGGGGCGATCGCCCGGGAGAGGAGACGATGCGATTCCAGGCTGCCGTGCTGAGGGAGATCGGCAGGCCGCTCTCCATCGAGACGTTGGAGATGGCGCCGCTCGCCCCGACCGACGTGCTGGTGCGGGTCCGGGCGAGCGGGCTGTGCCATACGGACCTCGAGGTGATCCAGGGCTCGCTCCCATACCCGATGCCCATCGTCCTGGGGCACGAGGGCGCCGGCGTGGTCGAGGCGGTGGGCGATGCGGTGACCACGGTCGTGCCCGGTGACCACGTGATCCTCTCCTGGAACCCCAACTGCGGACACTGCTTCTACTGCGTCCGCGACCAGCCGATCCTGTGCGAGCCCTTCACGCGGCATCAGCCGCGGGGCCATCTCCTCGACGGCCGGTCCCGCATGTCCCGGGACGGCGTGACGGTCCATCACTATTCCGTCACCTCGACCCACGCCGAGTACACGGTCGTGCCGCAATCCGGCGCGATTCCGATTCCGAAGGCCATGCCCTTCGACCGGGCATGCATCATCGGCTGCGGGGTGATGACCGGTGTCGGGGCCGTCGTGCGCAAGGCCAGGGTCCCCGCGGGCGCGAGCGTCGTGGTGATGGGGTGTGGCGCGGTGGGCCTCAACGCCCTGCAGGGCGCCCGACTGGTGGGCGCGGGCAGGATCATCGCGGTGGATCGCGGACCGGCGAAGCTCGCCCGGGCGGTGCAGTTCGGCGCCACGGACACGGTGGATGCGGCCGCGGACGACCCGGTCGCCGCCATCAAGGCGCTGACGGGCGGGCGCGGCGCCGACTACGTGTTCGAGGCTGCCGGCCACGCCGACGTGTTCCGCCTCGCGGTGGAGGCCGTGCGTCCCGGTGGCGAGGTGGTGTGGCTCGGCAAGGTCAACGCGGACCGGGAAGTGTCCTTCCGATGGGG
>CAZEDA010000097.1:7772-10320 GCA_964510915.1 uncultured Rhodocyclaceae bacterium
GAAGGACGGGCGCTGGACCCCTCTCGATTCTGCGTCATCGCCATGGATCCCATCGGCAACGGTCTGTCGACTTCGCCGTCGAACAGTGCGCGGCAGCCGGGCATGCGCTTTCCGCGGTTCACGATCCGTGACATGGTCCACGCCCAGCATCGGCTGCTCACGGAGGTCCTCGGCATCGACCGCGCGTTCGCCGTCGTCGGCGCGTCGATGGGAGGCATGCAGGCACTGCAATGGGCTGTGTCGCTCCCGGACTTCGTTGCGCGCTGTGTCGCCATGACACCGATGGCGCGCACCGCGCCGTGGGCGGTGGCGGTCACCGAAACAGCCCGCTCGTGCCTGATGGCGGATCCGGCGTGGACCGGAGACGGCTTCGCGGCGATTCCCGATCGCGGGTGGCGTGCCTATGCCGGGCTCATGACGGTGCTTCTTTCGCGAACGCCCATGGCGCTGGCGGAGCAGTTGTCGGGATGCGAGGACACGCACGAGTGGTTCGACGCCATGGTGGAGCAGGTGCGACGCAACGGGTTCGACGCGACCGACTATCTCTACCAGTCCTGGGCGTACGAACGACACGATGTCGGGACGACGCCGGGGCACAACGGCACCGAAGCCGCCCTCGCGACGATTCGCGCCCGCACGCTGATCGCCGCACCCGCGATAGACCTGTTCAATCCGGCGGCAAGCGCCAGACAGATTGCCGCGTGCGTGCCTGGATCACGGTTCGTCGAGATTCCTTCGCTGCAGGGACACCAGGCTGCCACGAGTCAGCGGGCTGAGGACGCCGCGTTCCTCAACCGCGAGATCGCCAGTTTTCTCGCGCGGTGACGGGCATCAGTCCGCACCACTGAGGTGCCGCTGCGAAGTACGACCGGTCGCGATCCTCGTCGCTCGGCCTGTCGATGGCGATGCTCGAATGCCCGGCGGCTACTTCCCTCGGTCACCGCACATGAAAGGGAGGGAGTCGAGCGCGAAGCGGCGTCGCTCGCCCTGTTCCTGCAAATAGGCGTTCTGTACCTGATAGGCCTCGCGTTCCTTGGAGAACCAGCGGTCGCACTGGTCGCCGATCCGGTCGAAGCGGCCGCTCAGGTGCTGGACGTGATGCACGAGTTCGTGCAGCAGAATCGAGCGCGCGAACGTGTCCCGCGACGGGTCCACGGTATCGCTCACGAAGATGCCCCGGTCCGGGAGGTAGAACGCCTTGATGCCGCAGGGCTTGCCCTTGCAAAGCATCGAGTGGATCTGCGTTGGCGGGACCACATGGACTTCCGGCAGGATGTCCGGAACCGGATAGCCCGAGAGAAGCTTGATGGCGGTGAAGAGCTCGGCCACGAGCCCCACCAGGGTGTCGTTGTTGCCCATGCGGCACCTTCTTCGAGTCAGGGAGGGGCTTCGGATCGAACGCACCCCACGCCGCCCGAATGCCACAAGGCGGAGACTACTCCGACACGACCGGGGCCGGTGCACGGGACAAACCTCGTTTGTCCAGGCGCGGCGGGCAGGGGAAACTTACCCGGTCTCCCTACGAAGGAAGTTCTCCGCGGTTCAGGGTGTTTTTCCTTGACGCCATCACGAAAAGTACCCACACTTTTCCGGTCCGTCGAGCACCTGGCGTCATTTGTGTGTCTTGTCGGGTGAACGGGGTCCGCACCCGCGTGGACGTCAGCATCAATCCTCCGACGGAGCCGTCGGACTCGAACGAGTCCTCCGCGGCTTCCGGCTCAGCCCGGTCCACATCCCGCGGTACCTGAATTTCAATTCTTGGGAGGTTTACTCATGCGTAGTCAAGCCCTTCGCCTCGTGCCTTCGGTGCTGGCAGCTGCCGTTTCGGCCGCTCTGCTCGCTTCCGGCGGTGCCGTCGCGGCCGATGTCGATGCCAACCGCCTGCTGAACGCGGACAAGGAACCGGGCAACTGGATGAGCTATCACGGCTCGTACAAGTCCTGGCACTACAGCGCGCTCGATCAGATCAACACGAAGAACGTCGGCAAGCTGAAGGAAGCCTGGTCTCATGTGGCCTCCCGTGCAAACCGCGGTCTGCAGGGCGTGCCGCTCGCCATCGACGGCGTCCTGTACTACACCAGCCCGTACAACCAGGTCTACGCACTCGACGGTGCGACCGGCAAGATGATCTGGACGTACAAGCACAAGCTGAACGAAGACCTGGTCGCCCGCCAGACGCACTCGCCCTACAACCGCGGTCTCGCCGCCGGGTACGGCAACCTCTACATGGGCACGCTGGATGGCAAGCTCGCTGCCATCGACATGAAGACCGGCAAGCTCAACTGGGAAACCAAGCTGGTCGACTCCGAGAAGCTGACGGTCGGCTTCACGGGCGCTCCTCTGGTCGTGAAGGACAAGGTCATCATCGGCGCCCAGGGCGGCGAGTGGCCGGATCGTGGTCCGATCTTCGGCGTCAACGCCAAGACCGGCCAGAAGGTCTGGCACTTCCTCACCTCCGGCGGCAATGACGGCACGGCGTCCGATGCCCGCAACACCTGGGGTGGCGACTCCTACAAGACCGGTGGTGGCGGCGGCTGGATGGCCGGCA
>CAZEDA010000098.1:0-10274 GCA_964510915.1 uncultured Rhodocyclaceae bacterium
CGGACCGTCCGGGTCACGACATGTCACCCGCTGGTTCCTGGGATGAATGCCGCATGTTCGATTCGAGTACGGAGACCTGAATGAACGAAGCCAAGAGCCGTGTGTTCCACGAGATCGATTTCGACAAGCCGGGCCGTCAGGTCGGGTATCTGCGCGTGCCGCAATCCCGTGACGGCGGGGCGTGGGCCACGATCGAGATTCCGATCGCGGTGTTCAACGGCGGACCGGGACCGTCCGTGCTGTTCACGGGCGGTGTCCACGGCGATGAATACGAAGGGCCGATCGCGGTGTCGCGTCTCGCTCGTCGTCTCGATCCGGGGGCGCTCCGCGGCAAGGTGATCCTCATGCCGGCGCTGGATCTGCCGGCCGCGATGGCAGGGCGTCGCATGTGCCCGGTGGACGGTCGCGACTTCAACCGCTGCTTTCCCGGCGATCCGAAGGGCAGCTTCTGTCAGGTGCTCGCACACTTCGTGGACACCGTGATCCTGCCGCAGGTCGAGGTGTCGGTGGATGTCCACGCGGCCGGCAACGCCATGGAAGCCGCGCTGAGTTCCAACATGCACCATTCGAATGATGCGAGCTTGCTCGCGCGCACGATCGCGATGGCATCCGCTTTTGGCGCGCCTTACAACGTGGTGTTCTGGGGCGTGGACGAAACCGCGACGCTCGCGGCCGCGGCCGAGGCGCGCGGGTTGCTCGCCATCGCCTGCGAGCTCGGCGGCTACGGGCGGGTGAGCGTCGACGGCGTTCGCATTGCCGAGCGCGGGCTCGACAACGTGCTCAAGCACTTCGGCATGATCGACGGCCGTCCCGACACGACCCAGGCGGATGGCTCCCCGGCCACGAAGCACATGGAAGTCCGGGATCAGCGCGGCTATGTGTTCGCTCCCAGCGAGGGATTGTTCGAACCGCTTCACCTGCCCGGCGCGCCGGTGGCGGAGGGAGAACTGGCCGGCTACCTGCATTTCGTCGAGGAATGGGAGCGAGAACCGATCCCCGTGAAGTTCCGCTCCGACGGCTACGTCTGGATGGCGCCCGGACAGGGCCGCGTGAAGAAGGGCGATGTCGTGGGCGTCGTGATGCGCCCCTACGCAGGCTGACCGCGCCGCCTATACTTCCCGTCGATCGGACCCCAGGAATGCCCAGTACGGACAGGAGGAGCTTGAGATGAACGCACCCGACCCCACTTTCGCCTTGCCCACCGACCGGGACACGCCGGCCAACCGGCGGGCCCGCTACTTTTCGGACGACAACGGCTTCACTTTCCGATGGTCCACGATCACCCCTCGCCAGTTCCTTGCGGAACGGGATCGCGCGTTCGCCGCGGACACGCCCACGGGCTTCATTCCGCTCGACAACGCCGATGGCCTGGGCACGACCTATCCCGCCACGACGCCCGTTCTGCTGCTGCGCTACCTGCGCCTGCGCGCCGGAGAGGCGTTCCGTACCGCTCTGGTGGCGTCGGGGGAGATCTGCTTCGTGATTCGTGGCGCCGGGGTGAGCACCAGCGGGCCGGACACCATCGAGTGGAAGGCGGGCGACATGTTCCTCTTTCCGGGCGGCGGTGAGACGGTGCACCGCTCGCATGGCGACGATTGCCTGCTCTACATCGGCACGGACGAACCGCTGCTCGCCTACGATGGCCTGCGCGCACCGGCACCGGGACAGGCGCGCGTGGAAACCACCCACTGGCTCGCGGAAGAAGTGGAGCGCCGGCTGGAACGCGAATGGGCACGCCCCAAGACCGACAACAGCACGGGGCGCTTCGTGCAGTTCTCCAGCGCCGCGCTGATGCCCAGCAACAACACGATGCCGTTCATCAGCGTCGGGCTCAACACGGTCGAGCCCGGCGGCGAGCAGCGGGCGCACCGGCACAACGGCGTCGCCGTCACCCTGGTCCTGCAGGGCGAGGGCACTTACTCCGCGATCGACGGTCAGAAGGTGGCATGGTCGAACGGCGCCGCGCAGATCACCCCGCCCACCAGCCTGCACTCCCATCACAACCAGAGCGGTCAGCGCGCCCGCGCGCTCATCTTCCAGGACGAGGCCTTGCACTACTACACACGCACGCCGGGATTCAGCTTCGACTGATGCCACCCGACCCCAATCAGTACCGCATCGCCGGCGGCCGTCAGGGCCCCGGCTTCCTCCGGAGCATCGTCGGTGTCATCGTCGGCACCATCCTGCTCATCGCGGGATTCGTGTTCTCGCTGGTGTTTCTCGCGATCCTCGTGGCCGTGGCCATCGTCGTGGGCGGCTACCTGTGGTGGAAGACCCGCGAGCTGCGCAAGCAGCTGAAGGCGCAGATGGCGCAGGCGGAAGCCCAGATGCGGGCTCAGGCAGAAAGGCAGCAGGGGCAGCCGGGGCCGCGCGAGGAATCCGGCGGCACCGTGATCGAAGGCGAGTTCCAGCGCGATCCCCCGCCGGAACGCTGACCCCGGCGCCGTTTACTGGAAGCGGAGCGCCTCGATAGGCTTGAGGAAAGCCGCCTTGCGTGCCGGGTAGAACCCGAAGAAGACACCGACGATCGCCGCCACCGCGAACGAGAGCGCGATGGACCACGGCGTGATCTCCGCATAGACGCCCGTCACATCCTGCGCCAGCGACGACAGCGAGACGCCGACGGCGACGCCGACGATGCATCCCAGCAGCGAGACGATCACGGCTTCCAGCAGGAACTGCATGAGGATGTCGCGACGGCGCGCGCCGATCGCCATCCGGATGCCGATCTCACGGGTACGCTCCGTCACGGACACCAGCATGATGTTCATGATGCCGATGCCGCCCACCACCAGGGACACGCACGCCACCGAGCCCAGCAGGATCGACATGACCTTCGTGGTCTGGGCCTGCGCCTGCGCTGCCGCGGTCATGTTGCGCACGGTGAAGTTGGGCTCCATGCCCTCGGGCGTGCGCTGACGCTCACGCAGCAGGGCGGTGATGTCCGCTTCCGCCTGGGGCATGTCGGCTTCGCTGGTTGCCTGCACGAGGATCATGCGGGTGCTGTTGGGGAACTGCGCACCGAACACCTTCCGCTGGGCCGTGGTGAACGGGATCAGCACCGTGTCGTCCTGATCGCGGCCATCGAAACTCTGTCCCTTCGCGGCGAGAATGCCGACCACCACGAACGGTGCGTGGCGGATTCGCATGGTCTTGCCGATGGGATCCTCGTCGCCGAACAGGCGGGAGACGACCGTCTGGCCGACGACGGCAACCCGGGCGGCGGATCGCACGTCGAGGTCGGTGATCGGATCGCCGCGTTCGATCGCCCATTCCCGCAGACCAAAGTACGACGGCGTGGTCCCGTACACCAGGGCGCTCCAGTTGCTGGATCCGTAGATGAGCTGCGACGTTCCCGGCTGGAGCGGCGCGACGTCCGCGACGGTGGGCAGGTCGCTGATGGCACGCGCATCCGAGACGTTGAGCGTCGGGATGCTGCCCGAACCGGAACGCACACCGCTGGAGGACGTGAATCCCGACAGCACCATGATCAGGTTCGAGCCCATGCTGGCGATGGACTGGCGCACGAGGTTCTGCGCGCCCTGGCCGATGGCGAGCATCAGGATGACCGCCCCCACGCCGATGACCATGCCGAGCATCGTGAGGAAGGTGCGCATCTTGTTCGCGCCCATGGCACGCCACGCCTCGCGCAGCATCGCGCCGATCATGCGGGGGCCTCCTGCAGGACGGCGGACGACACGCCGTCGTGGGACACCTTGCCGTCCTGGAAGCGCACGAGGCGATGCGCGAAGCGCGCCACGTCGGCCTCGTGGGTGACCAGCACGATCGTGATGCCCTCGTCGGCGTTGAGCTGATCGAACAGGCTCATGATCTCGTGGCTGGTGGTCGTGTCGAGATTGCCGGTGGGCTCGTCGGCGAGAATCAGCCGGGGACGATTGGCGAGTGCCCGTGCGATGGCCACGCGCTGCTGCTGGCCGCCGGAGATCTGGTTCGGGTGGTGGCCGAGATACTGACCCAGCCCCACGCGCTTCAGCAGGTCCGCCGCGCGTGCGAGTCTTTCCGTGCGACCGACACCGGCATACACCAGCGGCAGCGCCACGTTCTCGATGAGCGAGACGCGCGGCAGCAGGTTGAAGCCCTGGAACACGAAGCCGATGAAGCGGTTGCGCAGTTGTGCGAGGCGATCGGAGTCGAGTCGCGCGGTGTCGTGGCCGTCGAGCTCGAAGCGGCCGCTGGTCGGCGTGTCGAGGCAGCCCAGGATGTTCATGAATGTCGACTTGCCGGACCCGGACGGACCCATCAGCGCCACGAACTCGCCGTCCATGATCTGCAGGTTGATGTCCAGCAGGACCGGGTGCGGGCCGGCTGCAGTCTCATACTGCTTGTAGAGGTGTTCCACGAGGACGACCGAGCGTCGTCCCCGCTCCGCCGGTTCGGCCATCAGAAGGCCCGCATCCTGGAGCCGCCGGCGCCGCCTCCGCCGCCGGGCCCGCCCGTCGCGCGGTTCTGCACGGCGATGCGATCGCCTGCCTTGAGATCGCCGCCCACGATCTCGACCATCTTGCCGTCGCTGATGCCGGTCTTCACGGAGACGGGCTTCATTTCCTCGCCCTGCACCACGTAGACGCGCGGACCTTTGTCCTTGCCGCCCTTGCCGGGACGCTCCGGCGGCGCGGTGCCGTTGCCGCCGCCTGCTGCGCGACCCGAGCCGCTGACGCTGCCACCACCATTGCCATTGCCACTGCCGCCTGCTTCCTTCGGACGGAACCGGAGGGCGGCGGCCGGCACGAGAAGCACGTCGTCACGGGTATCGACGACCACGCTGATATAGGCGGTCATGCCGGGCATCAGCACGAGGTCCGCATTGTTGACACCCACCACCGCGTTGTAGGTGACGACGTTCTGCTCGATGATCGGATTCAGGCGGATCTGGCGGATCGAGCCTTCGAAGCTCCGGCCGGGAAAGGCGTCCACCGTGAAGGTCACCGGCATGTCCACCTTGATCTTGCCGATGTCGGCTTCGGCCACGTTGGTGTTGATCTGCATCCGCGTGAGGTCCTGCGCGATCTGGAACAGCGTGGGCGTCTGGAAGCTCGCGGCGACCGTCTGGCCCACGTCGACCTGGCGTGACACCACGATGCCGGACACAGGCGAGCGGATCACACTGAAGGCGAGGTTGGCTTCGTCGCGGGCGAGCCGGCCCTGCGCGATCCGCTTCTGCGCGGCCGCGGCTTCGCGCGCCTGGATCGCCTGATCCAGTTCCTGGCGTGTGACGTACTCCTGCGCGAGCAGCTCGCGGATGCGCTTCTCGTTCGCGAGCGCCAGCCGGAAGGCGGCTTCCGCGACGCCCAGGTCGCCGCGGCTCTGTTCCACGGCCGCGCGGAACAGCGTGGGGTCGAGTTCCAGCAGAATCTGGCCCGCGACGACCTGATGATTGAAGTCGGCGTGCAGCTTCTTCACGGTGCCTGACACCTGCGTGCCGACATTCACGATGACGACCGGATTGATCGTCCCGTTGGCCGTGACGGCCTGAACCAGCGTGCCGCGGCTGACCTCCTCGATCTGGACCCGCTCCTCGAGCGGTTTCACCTTGGACTTCTGCCACTGCGTCCAGCCGTACCAGCCCGCGGCGGCGATGGCGGCGACGATCAGCAGTCGGAGGACGAGGGAGAGCAGCTTCTTGGGCATCGGCGGTGTCGGTTCAGCGAAGCGGGGCGGACGCGTCGGCGAACAGGCCCGCGTCGAGCGCGCCGATCGCCCGGGCCAGCGCGATCTTCGCAAGGTTGAGATTGAAGCGTGCCTGGATCTTCTGGACGCTCGCCTGGATCAGGGCGGTCTGCGCGTTGAGCACGTCGATGACGGTGCCCACGCCGGCGCGGTAGCGACCGAATGCCACGCCATAGGATTCGGAGGCGCTCGCGACGAGATCGGCCGCGGAGGTGACCGCCTGCTCCTGGGTGCGCACGTCCTGGTAGGAGCGCCACACTTCCAGCGAGATGTCGTTGCGCAGCTGCTCGCGGATGGCGTCCTGCCGCTCGACCTGCTCCCGCGCCGCCTGGATGCGGTACGTGGGCTGGTAGCCGAGGAAGATCGGGATGTTCACGGTGAGGCCGAGAGCTGCCGAGCGCGGGTCGGCACCGGGCTGCACGGCGCTTGCACTCGTGTTGGCGAACAGCGAGACGGTGGCCTTCGCGGCGGATTCCTCGACGGTCACGGCGGAGCGCGCCGCGGCAACGTTGGCTTCGGCTGCGCGCAGTTCCGGCCGGCGTTCCGAGGCGAGACGCAGCAGATCGGCCAGCGCGGTCTCGCCGATCAGCCGGCCTTCCGCCTGAGGCGGGGGCGTCAACCGGACGAAGGCGTCCGCGGTCAGGCCAAGCGCATTGGAGAGAACGCCGCGCGCCACGAGGGTGGCGCCTTCGCTCTGGGTGCGGGCGAGCGTGGTCTGCGCGAACGCCGTCTGCGCCTGGAGCACGTCGGCGCGCGTGGCCGTACCGGCCTTCTGCCGGGCCCGTGCGGCGTCCAGGCTCTGCCGCGCAAACTGCTCTCCCGCGCGTGCGGCATCGAGGGCATCGAGCGCGGCAAACATCTGGTAGTACGCGCGGCTCACGTCCAGCACGACGGTCTGCAGCGTGGCGTTGTGCGTCCAGTCGGCCGCGAACAGGGCCTGGCGTGCCTGCTCGATCGCAGCGGAGCGCCCGCCGAAGTCGAACAGCAGGTAGTTGAAAGTGAGCGTCCCCGTGAGCTGATCGCGACGTCCCGCGTTCGCGGCGTTGCGTGCATCGGCGCCCTGCGCGCTGACGGTGCCGGTCACGCTGGGAAGCGTCGCACCTTGTGCCACACCGGCCTGCGCGGCCGCCACCTTGGCGGCGGCCCAGGACTGCCGTGTTCTCGGGTTGCGGCACAGCGCAAAGTCGAGCGCCTCGGGCAGCGAGATCGTGGCGGGGAGGGCCTCCAGCCGGCCGCAGGGGTCGGGCATGTCGGGGCCGTTCCAGGCGCGAGGCGGGCTCGGCGGGCGCAGGCTGCCGGTGTCGAACGGGTCGCGCGGGGCCGCCGTCGTCGCCAGGGGCAACGCGAGCATGAGCAGGACGAGGACGAGTCGTGTCACGTCAGGCGCGAAAACAACTCAGTGAGCAGGGCATGGACCGTGGGGGTGTGAGGAAGGGCGCATCCTAGCAGCCCGCCGGACGCGGAACGATTCGGCTGCGACGGCAGCCGTTCGGACCCCATTTCGCCGCCTTCTCCTTACGCTTTCCTGACATGGGCGCCGAATTCGCCAAAACCCGTCCTCGCTTTGCCACCGTTTCGCTCTTGAGCCCCTGCGTGCGGCAGGACGCCGGGGAAGGTCCGCGCGACGTTCGCGACCGCGCAGGTCGTACGCACCGTCCCCAGCCGAAGACCGCAAACCCCGTCAGGCGTTCCCCCGGGGCCGATGGATGGTGATCAGGGCGAGCAGTGCTGTGCTACCCGTCGTCGTGCCGCGGCGATCTCCTGGAGGATCTCCTCGTCACCGAGGATCTGACGTTCCCCCTGCGCGTTGATTCTCGCCACGCGTCCGCCGCCTTCGAGCCAGGTGAGCCGTCCGCGCGCCTGACCGCACAGTTCCGCCCTCTGCTCTGCCTTGGCTTTCTCCTCCGCCGCCCGCTGCTCCGCTTCGAGACGGTCGCCGCGGCGTTTCTGGAACTCCACCTCCAGATCGCGGGTGCTCTTGGCACCGGTGCCGGACGGGGCTTGCGGGGCCGGCTGCACCCGAAGCGTCTTGGCGCAGATCACCCCCGGTGGCGGACTGTTGGAGTAGTGCGTCTGTCCGGACGCGTCCGTCCAGCGGCACACGTCCGCGAAGGACATTGCCGGCACGAAGAGCACGGGGAGAAACAGCAAGGGGCGGACGGTCATGGCACGTGCGATCCCGGGATCGATGTGCGGATTATCCGCGATGACCCCGGGGCCGGCGATACGCCAGTCGTTCTCGGGGACGAAGTCCTAGCGGCAGTAGTACTCGGCCTTCTGCCGGGCGGCAGCGACTTCGCGGGCGTGCTCGGACTCGTCGAGGTAGGCGGGCTGGCCGTCGGCCATCGTGCGCATGGCGCGGCCGCCGTTGCGCAGCCATTCGAAGCGGCCGGTGGCCTGGTTGCAGGCACTTGCCTTCTGGACGCGCAGCTGCCGTTCCTCGTCGGCCTTCAATTCGGCTTCCATGCGCTGCAGCCGGCGGCGCTGGAACTCGTTTTCCAGCACGCCGTAGTCCGGCCCTCGCGAGACGAGCGCCGACTGACCACTCAAGGTGGTGTGAACGATCCGCAACGTCTTCTCGCAGATAACGCCATCAGGGGCGGCGCGCGAGTAGTGCGTCACTCCTTCTGCATCCTTCCAACGACAGACTTCCGCAATCGCCGGGCTCGCGATCAGCAGAGCCCCCAGTGCTACGACAACTTTGAACATGAAACCTGCCACGACGACAACTTCCACCGTTAACGGCAGCTTCCGGCGGACGCACAGGGGTTCGTGGACCCGTTGTGCACAGGCGCATAATCTCCCCGGAAGACGCAATGTCTTGCCCCGGGAGGAACCATGAAACGTGTCGTCCTCGTCGTGACTGCCCTTGTGGCAGTGCTGGTTTCCACCGCTGCGCCAGCCCAGAAGAAGTACGGGCCGGGCGTGAGCGATACCGAGATCAAACTGGGGCAGACGATGCCCTACAGCGGGCCTGCATCCGCCTACGGTGCGATCGGCAAGGCGGAAGTCGCGTATTTCAGGATGATCAACGAGCAGGGTGGCATCCGCGGCCGCAAGGTGAATCTCATCAGTCTCGACGATGGCTATTCACCGCCGAGAACGGTCGAGCAGACGCGCAAGCTGGTGGAGGAGGAGCAGGTGCTGGCGCTGTTCCAGTCACTCGGCACGCCGTCCAACACGGCGATCCACAAGTACGTGAACGCGAAGAAGGTCCCGCACCTCTTCATCTCCACCGGGGCGACCAAGTGGGCGGACCCGAAAGGCTTCCCGTGGACGATCGGCTTCCAGCCGAGCTACCAGATCGAAGCCAAGATCTACGCGAAGCACATCCTCAAGGAGAAGCCGGCCGGAAAGATCGCGGTGCTCTTTCAGAACGACGACTACGGCAAGGACTACCTCAAGGGCTTCAAGGACGGACTCGGCGCCAAGGCGAACATGATCGTCGCCGAGGCGAGCTACGAGGTGACGGACCCGACCATCGATTCGCAGATCGTCAGCCTGAAGAGCTCGGGGGCCGACATCCTGTTCACTATCGCCACCCCGAAGTTCGCCGCGCAGAGCATCCGCAAGGTGGCGGATGTCGGCTGGAAGCCGCTCCACTACCTCAACAACGTGGCGTCGTCCGTCGGGGCGGTGCTCACGCCGGCCGGACTGGACAAATCCGTCGGTCTTGTCACTGCGCTCTACATGAAGGACCCGACCGATCCGCAATGGGCGAAGGATCCGGGCATGCAGCGCTGGCGTGACTTCATGGCGAAGTACATGCCGGGCGCCGATCTGAGCGACTTCAACCATGCCTACGGCTACGGTGCCGGACAGCTGATGAACCTGGTCCTGAACAACTGCGGTGACGACCTCACGCGCGAGAACCTCATGAAGCAGGCGACGAACCTCAAGGACATCTCGCTCGATGTGACGCTGCCGGGAATCCGCTACAACACGAGTCCCACGGATTTCTTTCTCATGGAGCAGCTGCAGCTCGCCCGCTTCGACGGCAAGCGCTGGGTGCTGTTCGGCGAGGTGATCGGGCACGAATGACAGGCCCGACGGGGTGTACGGCATAATCGACGGAACGAGCCGCGTCCATGCGGCCGACAACCCACAAGAGGGAGCGAGATGAAGCGCATCGTTGCACTGGCGGCTGCGGCCGTCCTCACGCTGGCGGCCGGCACTGCCGCGGCACAGAAGAAGTACAGCCCGGGCGCCACCGATACGGAGATCCGCATCGGCCAGACCATGCCCTACAGCGGACCGGCCTCGGCCTATGGCGTGATCGGCAAGGCGCAGGCCGCCTACTTCACGATGATCAACGAGCAGGGCGGCGTCAACGGCCGGAAGATCAACTTCCTGTCGCTCGATGACGGCTACAGCCCGCCCAAGACGGTGGAGCAGACCCGCAAGCTGGTCGAGCAGGACGAAGTGCTGCTCATCTTCCAGTCGCTCGGCACCCCCACCAACACCGCGATCCAGAAGTACCTCAACGCCAAGAAGGTGCCCCACCTCTTCCTTGCCACGGGTGCGAACAAGTGGAGCGACCCGAAGAACTTCCCCTGGACCATGGGCTTCAACCCCAGCTACCAGGC
>CAZEDA010000099.1:0-10210 GCA_964510915.1 uncultured Rhodocyclaceae bacterium
GATCCGACCTTCGACATCGAGGGCATCGACGCCGCGCACAAGCTCACGATCATGGCGGCCATCGCCTTCGGCATCCCGATGCAGTTCGATCGCGCCTACACCGAGGGCATCGCGCGCCTCACCCGAGAAGACATCCGCTATGCCGAACAGCTCGGTTATCGCATCAAGCTGCTCGGCATCACGCGCCGCACTCCCAAGGGTATCGAACTGCGTGTGCATCCGACCCTCATTCCTGCGCGTCGGCTGATCGCGAACGTGGAAGGCGTGATGAACGCCGTGCTGGTGAAGGGCGACGCCGTAGGCGCCACGCTCTATTACGGCGCGGGTGCCGGTGCGGAGCCCACGGCATCGGCCGTCGTGGCCGACCTCGTCGACGTGACGCGCATGCAGACCGCCGACCCCGAGAACCGCGTGCCGCACCTCGCGTTCCAGCCGGATCAGCTGTCCGACATTCCGATCCTGCCGATGGAAGACGTCGAGACCGCGTACTACCTGCGTCTCCGTGTGTACGACCGGCCTGGTGTCCTTGCGGACATCACCCGCATCCTCGCCGATCACACGATCTCCATCGACGCCATGGTGCAGAAGGAACCGGCCGAAGGGGAGGAGCACGCCGACATCGTGATGCTCACCCACCTCACCGTCGAGAAGCACGTCAACGCGGCGATCGCCCGCATGGAGGCGCTGCCCAGCGTCTCCGGCAAGGTCACCCGCATCCGTCTCGAAGAACTGGGCCGGCATTGAGTCCGCTCGCCCGCGTCCCGAGGTCCGCACCATGAAGTACATCTCCACCCGCGGGGGCATGGCGCCCGCGCCCTTCACCGACATCCTGCTCGAAGGGCTCGCGCCCGACGGCGGCCTGAGCATTCCCGACGCGTATCCGGTCGTGGATGCCCGCACGCTTGCCGCCTGGCGCCCGCTGGGCTATCGCGATCTCGCGTACGAGATCTTCCGGCTGTTCATGGAAGACATCCCGGCGGCGGATCTGCGCACTCTGGTCGATCGCACGTACACCGCGAAGGCGTTCGGGTCCGAGGACATCACGCCGGTCACCATGCTCGAACCCGGGCTGCACGTGCTGCACCTGTCGAACGGTCCGACGCTCGCGTTCAAGGACGTGGCGATGCAGTTGCTCGGCAACCTGTTCGAGTACGTCCTGGAAAGGCGCGGCGAGACCCTCAACATTCTCGGGGCGACGTCCGGCGACACCGGTTCGGCGGCCGAGTACGCGATGCGCGGCAAGCGCGGCGTGCGGGTGTTCATGCTTTCGCCGAACGGCAAGATGAGCCCGTTCCAGACCGCGCAGATGTACTCGCTGCAGGACGCGAACATCTTCAACCTGGCGGTGCGCGGCGTGTTCGACGACTGCCAGGACATCGTGAAGGCCGTGTCGAACGATCTCGCCTTCAAGGCGAAGTACCGGATCGGCACCGTCAACTCGATCAACTGGGCGCGCCTCATGGCCCAGGTCGTCTACTACTTCAAGGCGTACTTCGCGACGACCCGAAGCAACGAGGAGCAGGTGAGTTTCTCGGTACCTTCCGGCAACTTCGGCAATGTCTGCGCGGGGCATGTGGCACGGATGATGGGCCTGCCGGTTCGGCGGCTCGTGGCGGCCACCAACGAGAACGACGTGCTCGACGAGTTCTTCCGCACCGGTTCCTATCGCGTGCGCGCATCGGCGGACGTGTTCCAGACCAGCAGTCCGTCCATGGACATCTCCAAGGCATCCAACTTCGAGCGCTTCGTCTTCGATCTCGTGGGCCGGCGCGGCGATGTGGTGGCGGACCTGTGGAAATCCGTGGACAAGGGCGGCGCCTTCGACCTCGCAGGGACGCCTTACTTCGCGCGGATCGCCGAGTTCGGCTTCGTGTCCGGCAGCAGTTCGCACGCGGATCGCCTGGCGACCATCCGTCGCGTCCACGAGAAGTATGGGGTGGTCGTCGATACGCACACGGCGGACGGGTTGAAGGCCGCCGAGCCATACCGCGAACCCGGCGTGCCCATGATCTGCCTGGAGACGGCGCTGCCCGCCAAGTTCGCGGACACCATCCGCGAGGCGCTCGGGCAGGAAGCGCCGAGGCCGCCGGGGTTCGAGGATCTCGAGTCCCGACCGCGCCGCTTCGAAGTCGTGGATCCCGACGTCGCAGTCGTCAAGGCGTACATCGAGCGTCACTGCGCAGACTGAGGTTCCGTTCGGCCGCTTCTGGCCGAGTCCGGAATGCGAGCCGGTGCGCCAGTGGGTGTGACTGGCGTTGCGACTGCTGCAGGAGTGTCCTGCGCACGGCGACTCGTGGCTGGAACTGCGAAACACTCGCCATCGAACGATGGTTCGGCGTTCCAGTCGCGCGCCGCTTTCATGCGTGCGCCTGTCGACGCCGCATGAATCGCCCCGATGTCGGCGAGATTGCCTAGAATCCCGGTTCCCATGCCCGACATCGACGACTTCTTCTCTGCGGATGGCCCGCTGGCGCGCGCGGTTCCCGGATTTTCGGTCCGCCCCCAGCAGCTCGAAATGGCGCGCGCGATCGCGCAGGCCATGACCCACCAGGAAGTGCTGGTGGCAGAGGCGGGAACGGGCACAGGCAAGACCTTCGCGTATCTGGTCCCGGCGCTCGCATCCGGCGGCAAGGTGATCGTCTCCACCGGTACCAAGACACTCCAGGATCAGCTGTTCCAGCGCGATCTGCCCCTCGTGCGGGAGGCGCTCGGCATGCCGGTGACCATCGCGCTGCTCAAGGGCCGGTCGAACTATCTGTGTCTCCAGCACCTGGAGCGCGCTCGCACGGACGGCCGTCTCGAAAGCCGGGCAGACGTGGCCTACCTCGAATCCATCGCGCGCTACGCGCGCACCAGCGCCTCGGGCGATCGCGCGGGCCTGGCGGAAGTGCCCGAGGACGCGTCAGTGTGGGGGCTCGTCACCTCCACGCGGGAGAGCTGCCTCGGCAACGAGTGTCCGCACTACAAGGACTGCTTCGTGATGAAGGCGCGCAAGGACGCGCTCGAAGCCGACGTGGTCGTCGTGAACCACCACCTGTTCTTTGCGGACGTGATGCTCCGGGACGAGGGCGTCGCCGAACTGCTGCCCAGCTGCAACACCGTGATCCTCGACGAAGCCCATCAGTTGCCCGAGACGGCGAGTGCGTTCTTCGGTGAGCGGTTCGCGACGGCGCAGGTGGTGGATCTGGCGCGGGATACGCGCATGGAAGCGGCGGCGCACGCCAAGGACTTTCCTGAGCTCACGGAGGCCGCCCGCGGCGCGGACAAGGCGGCCCGCGATCTCCGGCTCTGCATGGCGAACGACAACGGCCGGATGTCCTCGGACGAGGCGCGGCGCAAGCCGGGATTCGGCGTGGCGGTAGACACGCTCCTCGGCGCTCTCGCACACCTGTCAGCCTTGCTCGAGACTCAGGCCGAACGAAGCGAAGGTCTGCAGCGATGCGCGGAGCGGGCGATGGAACTGCAGGCGGCGCTGGAACGATGGCATCGGGCCCTGGATCAGGATGCGATCTACTGGGTCGAGGTTTTCGCGACCTCGCTGCAGCTCAACGCCACGCCGCTTTCGGTGGGGTCCATCTTCCGCAAGCAGGTCACAGGGCACGCGCGAGCGTGGATCCTCACGTCTGCGACGCTGTCCGTACGAGGCGACTTCGGCCACTACCTTGCAGAACTCGGTCTCGACGACGCGCAGACCGCCTGCTGGGACAGTCCGTTCGACTACGACCATCAGGCGCTCCTCTACGTGCCGGAAGGTCTGCCCGATCCGAATACGGAGGGCTACACCCAGGCCGTCGTCGACGCCGCGCTTCCGCTCATCGAGGCAAGCGGGGGGAGGGCGTTCTGCCTCTTCACGAGTCTGCGGGCCATGCGCTTCGCCGCAGAGAAACTGCGCGCCGCC
Organism: uncultured Rhodocyclaceae bacterium; assembly: GCA_964510915.1. GTDB lineage: Bacteria > Pseudomonadota > Gammaproteobacteria > Burkholderiales. The sequence goes on from CAZEDA010000099.1 coordinate 3,899, forward strand.
TTCGAGTTCCGCGGGCTGCCCTATCCGGTGCTGGTGCAGGGCGACAGCGGCAAGACCGAACTGCTGAGCCGCTTCCGGGCGCTGGGCAATGCGGTGCTCGTAGGGAGTCAGTCGTTCTGGGAAGGCGTGGATGTGCGCGGGCCGACTCTTTCGCTCGTCGTGATCGACCGGCTGCCGTTCGCGCCCCCCGATGATCCCGTGCTGCAGGCGAGGATCGATCGGATCCGCGAGGCCGGCGGCAACCCGTTCATGGAGTATCAGCTGCCGCAGGCGGTGATCACGCTCAAGCAGGGCGCCGGTCGGCTCATCCGCGACGAGACCGACACCGGGGTGCTCATGATCTGCGACCCCCGGCTGGTGGGGAAGCCCTACGGACGGCGCATCTGGCAGAGTCTCCCGCCGATGCGCAGAACGCGGGTGCGTGACGAAGCCGTGGCTTTCCTGGCAGGAGCGGCGGCGCCCGTGTCGTGAGGTCGGACGGGATCAGCGTTCGCGCAGCACCACCCAGGCCACGACCGCTGCGGCCACGATCCAGACACCCAGAATGAAGGCCATGCCGGCGTAGCTCGTCGGCTTGCCGCGCTTCGCGGCCAGCCATTCCTCGGTCTGGCGGCGCCCGTCGGCCAGCACATGCGGTGGAATCATCGCCAGGCAGATCCAGATGCCGATCGGCAGGAGGATTACCTCGTCCAGGTAGCCCAGTACGGGAATGAAGTCAGGGATGAGATCGATGGGGCTCAAGGCGTAGGCGGCGAGGGCGGCCGCCAGCAGCTTGGGCGCCCACGGCGTGCGCGGGTCGCGCGCACAGAACCAGAGGGTGAGGACGTCTGCCTTGAGCCGCCTGGCCCACGCTTTCAGGCGTTGCCACATGGGCGGGTCAGTCCAGGCGAGGCGCGACGAGGCGTGAACGCCGGGATCGCGCCATGGGCTCAGCTGGCCGGGATGAGCTCGGCGTGCAGATCGTGAGTGTCTGCCGCGACCACGCGCACGCGCACCAGAGTGCCGGGCGGGAGCTCGGCAGCCTCGGCGACATACACGACGCCGTCGATTTCCGGGGCATCACCGGCGGAACGACCGATGGCATCGTTGCCTTGCGCGCCATCGATCAGCACGTCGATCTCGCTGCCCACCTTGCGGGCAAGACGCTTTTCGGAGATGGCTGCCTGCCGTTCCATGAAGCGCTGGCGACGTTCCTCCTTCACTTCCTCGGGAACGGCACCGTCGAGCTCATTGGCTGCGGCGCCTTCCACCGGCGAATAGGCAAAGCAGCCGACACGATCGAGCTTGGCTTCGTCGAGGAAATCGAGAAGCGATTCGAACTCCTCGTCGGTCTCGCCGGGAAAGCCGACGATGAAGGTCGAGCGGATCGTGATGTCCGGACAGATCTGCCGCCATCCGCGAATGCGCGCGAGGTTGTTCTCCGCGCTGGCCGGGCGCCGCATGCGCTTGAGGATCCTGGGGCTCGCATGCTGGAAGGGAACGTCCAGGTAGGGCAGGAGCTTGCCCTCGGCCATCAGCGGGATCACTTCGTCCACATGCGGATACGGGTAGACGTAGTGCAGTCGCACCCAGACACCGAACTCGGAGAGCGCCGACACCAGTTCCGTCATGCGGGTGCGAACCGGCCGGCCCTTGAAGAAGCCTGTGCGGTACTTGACGTCCACCCCGTAGGCGCTGGTGTCCTGCGAGATCACCAGCAGTTCCTTCACGCCGGCCCGGACCAGGTGTTCGGCTTCCTGCAGGACGTCGCCCACCGGCCGGCTCACGAGATCCCCCCGCATGGACGGGATGATGCAGAACGTGCAGCGGTGGTTGCAGCCTTCGGAAATCTTCAGGTAGGCGTAGTGCCGCGGCGTGAGCTTGATGCCCTGCGGCGGGACGAGGTCGACATAGGGGTCATGGGGCTTGGGCAGGTGCTCGTGGATCGCCGCCATGACTTCGTCGGTGGCGTGGGGGCCGGTGACGGCGAGGACCTGAGGGTGTTCCTCCTTCACGACGGAGCCCTTGGCGCCCAGGCAGCCCGTCACGATGACCTTGCCGTTCTCCCGGAGGGCTTCGCCGATGGCGTCCAGGGATTCCTCCACAGCGGAATCAATGAAGCCGCAGGTGTTCACGACCACCACGTCGGCGTCGCCGTAGCTGGGGGAGATGTCGTAGCCCTCAGCCCGCAGGCGGGTGAGGATCTGCTCGGAGTCCACCAGGGCCTTGGGGCAGCCCAGTGACACGAACCCTACGCGGGGGGCCGCCTTCGGGCGGGGCCTCGCCTTGATTGCCACGCAGTACGGCTCAGGACGACTTCTTGCCGCCGGCGTCGGGCGGGGCGTCATCGCCCGGGACCGGTCCGGTGGCGCCGAAGCCCTGGAACGGGAAGGCGGAGAACATGCTGCGAGCCTGACGCTGGAGCTGCTGCTGCATCTCGACGAACGTATTGGCGCTCTGTTCGAGATAGCTGCTCATGAGGCCCTGAACGGCCGGGCCCTGCATCTTCACGAACTGGGTCCAGGCGTCCGACCCGAGAGCCGGGTTGTCGCCCAGCTTGGACATGGCCTGCTCCTGCAGCTTGCGCTGGATCTCCAGGAAGGTCTGGATGTTCTTCTCCAGGTAGTTCCCCATCATTCCCTGCATGGCGTGGCCGTAGAACCGGATGATCTGGGAGAGCATGTCGCTGGAGAACATCGGTGCCCCGGCGGTTTCCTCTTCCAGAATGATCTGGAGCAGGATGCTGCGGGTGAGGTCTTCGCCCGTCTTGGCGTCGAGCACCTTGAACACCACCTGCTCCAGTACCAGAGTCTTGACGTCGGCGAGCGTGATGTAGCTGCTGGTTGCCGTGTCGTAGAGCCGCCGGTTCGGGTACTTCTTAATGAGTCTGAGCTCTTCAGCCATGGCAAGGTCTCTCGGATGCAGGTTGTATGCGCATCGAAATGTGGCGTGTGCACACCTTTGCGGCGTCCATGCGGGTGGCGCGGAAGCCAGCGGGCGCACAATGTAACGGATGTTTGATGCGGCGCGCAAAAAATTGTTGACGATTCCTGTAAACGCTGTTTAGTATTCGTCTTGTGCGATGCAGCAACGCGAAGTGAAATGGGTTCCGTGCTGCAGACCTCAGTCCCTAGTATTCAGGGGCTTGGGCACCGTCTCAGTGCGTGTGCGCCGATAGTGCGCTGAACAAATGCGTAGGCAGTGGGCAGGCGGTCACAAGGGTTCGGGGGCCATCGGCAGGTTTGGCCAGACAGCGCAAGGAAACACGCGCTGCAGGACCCTCGGACAAAAAACAGGTTTCGTCTGGCACAGTTTTGGCTTTTAGCAGTACAGCGCGGCGGGTTACCGCGGGGTAGCAAAGCAAGGCTGCCCGACCGATCTCCGGATCGGAATCAGCCAGGAATTTCGGGCCCTGCGGTTTCGCGGGGAATGACCGGCGGTGGCGATGACATTGCACTGCGGTCCGATCAAGGCTCCTCCCCCTTTATCGCAAGATAAAGGTTCAACCCCGGCGCAAAACGCCGGGGTTTTTTTTCGTCATGATGTCGCCATGCCGGCAAAAATTGCCGGTGCCGGATATGCCGGCGGCAACTACTGCATGTGCTGACCGCCGTTGATGGAGATGTTGGCGCCCGTCAGGAACGCGGCTTCGTCAGATGCCAGATAGATGATGAGGCCTGCGACTTCTTCCGGTTTCCCGAGACGACCCACCGGAATCTGCGGCAGGATCTTGGAGTCCAGAATTTCCTTCGGGATGGCGGTCACCATCTTCGTGCCGATGTATCCCGGGGAAATCGTGTTGACCGTGACCCCTTTCTTCGAGACTTCGAGCGCGAGCGCTTTCGTGAAGCCGTGCATGCCTGCCTTGGCCGCGGAGTAGTTGGTCTGACCGAACGCGCCCTTCTGGCCGTTGACCGAAGAGATGTTGATGACACGACCCCATCCGCGGTCGACCATGCCGTCCATGACCTGCTTGGTCATGTTGAACACGCTGTCGAGGTTGGTTCGGATGACGGCGTCCCAGTCGGCCTTCGTCATCTTCTTGAACGTCATGTCGCGGGTGATGCCGGCGTTGTTGACGAGCACGTCGACCGGACCGACCGCTTCCGTGACTTCCTTCACGGCGGCCGCGCAGGAATCGTAGTCACCCACGTCGCAGGGCACCACGCGGAAGTCGTAGCCTTTTTCCTTCATGGCGGCGATCCACTCGGGCGCCGACTTGTTGGACGGCGACGCGGTCGCCACCACGGTGTATCCCTGATCGGCCATGCCGGTGCAGATGGACTCACCCAGGCCGCCCATGCCACCTGTGACCAGCACGATGCGTTTAGCCATTGTCATTCTCCTCGGGTTTGGTTGGGGAAAGCGGAACTGTTGTTCGATGTCGCCGCGGCGCCGGCCGGCTCCAGGACGTACCGTCCGGGTGCTGCCTCGACGACCGGATGGCGGGCAGACCCCGGTGATCCGGGGGCGGGCTTCATGGCACCCCCGAGAGGTTGGATCCATTGCGCCCAGTCCTGCCACCAGCTCGTCGCGCGGTAGGTCGCGTCATCAAACCACCGATCTGGATCGGGCGCAATCCGGCCGTCGTCGGCCGCCCAGTGCCCACGCACCCGGCGTCCCGATGGCGGGTTGACGACCCCCGCGATGTGGCCCCCCTGGGTAAGCGCGAACCGTGGCGGTGCGCCGAGCAGGGCTGCACTTCGCAGTGCGGACTGCCAGGGGACGATATGGTCGTTCTTTGCCGCCAGCACGTAAGCGGGCGCGCGGATACGGCCGAGGTCGATCCCGGTGCCGTCCAGGGAGAGGGCTCCAGGCTCGCGCAGGCGATTGTGCTGGTACATGTCGCGAAGGTACTCGCGGAACAGCGGTCCCGGGATGTCGGCGGCGTCTCCATTCCAGTGGAGGAGGTCGAGCGGAGGCGGCGTCTCGCCCAGCAGGTAGTTGTGGGTGACGAAGTGCCAGATGAGTTCCCTCGCACGCAGGCTCGCGAAGGCGGCTGCCAGTCTGGACCCGGGGAAAACGTCGTTTGAGTCGTCGGGCGTGTCAGTCGGCGGGTCTCCCAGATAGACACCGATCTCGCCGGGCTCGGCAAAGTCGAGCATCGTGTTGAGCAGCGTCAGCGACGCGAGCGGGCATCGGGGGCGGGCCGACAGTGCGGCGGCTGCAGTGGCAGACAGAGTGCCGCCCACGCAATAGCCGAGCAGATGGAAACTCGATGAGCGGCAAAGCGACATCGCCACTTTCGCCATCGACAGAACGCCGTCCCGCACATAGTCGGCCCACGTGCTTGCCGCCGTTTCTGCGCATGCCGTGCGCCACGAGACCATGAAGACCTGGAATCCCGATGCCAGCGCATGTCGTACGAACGAGTTGTCCGGCTGGAGGTCGAGGACGTAGTACCGGTTGATGAACGGGGGAACGATCAGCAGGGGCACGCTGTGAACGGTGGGCGTGGTCGGTCGATAGCGGATGAGTTGCGCGATGGGCGACTCGTGGATCACCGCGCCTTCCGTGGTGGCGAGATTCACGCCGACCTGAAACGCCTGCCCGTCGCTCATCGTGATGCGGCCGAGCCCGATGTCGTGGGCGAGATTCGACAGCCCGCGGCGCACCGACTCGCCTTCCGTGTCCAGGGCTCGCGCCACGGCCGCAGGATTCGTCACGAAGAAGTTGTCGGGATTGCTGGCCTCGATCCATTGCTCCAGGACGAAGCGGACTCGTCTTGCCTCGGCGCTGTCGTCGTCGAGCAGCGTGGTCAGGCCGCCCATCCAGCCGACCCACAGGGCGTGCTGGTCGCGGACGAAGCGGAACCATGGCTGGCTCGCGAGGGTCTGCGACGCGGAGGCCGCTTTATCGGCTGGCGTCGGCTCAGGAGGGGGCGGCTGCAGAAGCGATTCCCACAGCGCCATCTGATGGCGGTAGTAATCGGCGGCCAGCGACTGGTAGCGTTCCGGGTGCGATAGCGCGGCCCTCGCGAGCACGGCGGGCGCGTCCGCCAGTGCGGGCAGCGGCGGAAGCGCGCGGCGGAACAGGCCCGCGAGGCTTCCTTCCGGCCCGAGCGCATTCGCGAGGTCGAACCACGCGGCGCCGGCGGATGGCCCGGTGGGGGGCGGATCGTTGGAGGAAGACATGGATCCGGGATTGTCCGGACCTTCGAACGAGGTGGTCAAGCGTGTATATCGTTGCGGTTGCGTGGCTCTACGTCACGCTCCTGATGGCCGTTGCCGAACGCTCCGTGGTGGCAGGCGTGCTCACATTCGTCTTCTACGGCCTCGGCCCTCTGCTGCTGCTCCTCTGGCTCTTCGGCATTCCGAGGCGGGCGCGCGATCG
>CAZEDA010000100.1:0-6725 GCA_964510915.1 uncultured Rhodocyclaceae bacterium
GCGACCCGCCGATCGACCCTGCGCCCGCTGGAGCAGCCGGTCGTAGAGACCGGCAATGTCGGGGTCGAACAGGGCTTCCGCGTCCACGGGCAGCACCAGCCAGCCGCCCTCGGCGATCTCGGCATCGAGCTGGCCTTCGGCCCAGGCGGAATGCCCGGCAAAGAAGCGTCGCCGTGCCGGGCGGTCCTTCGGCGAGACCAGGGATTCGAACAGGCTGCCGTCGCCGGAGAGGTAGACGCCCTCGGCGAGTGGCAGCGCCTTGACCGGATGCTCCGGCCACGGAAACACGAACAGCATGCCGTCGGGCTCGACCGGTCCGCCCAGGAGGATCGGGTCCTCGTGCTGCGCGAGTTCGGGTCGGTCGGGACCGAACAGGTCACCGAGCGTCATGCCGGCCGGGCGGTTCAGCACGACGCCCATCGGGCCGGTGTCCTGCGGAAAGGCGACGACCAGCACCGTGCGGGCGAATCGCGGGTCCGGCATCTGCGGGGAGGCCACCAGCATGACCGCCTCGCCATCTTCCTCGACGCCCGCCTGCGCCAGGCCGGCGAGCAGCGCGAGAACGACCCAGACGACCGCCTTCGTGACGGATCTCACCGCGTGATCGCCTGATAGACGAGCTGCCGCAGCGCGATGCGGTACTGGGTGCGGCGTACTGGCTCGGTCGTCATGAACACCACCGTGAGGCGCTCCTTCGGGTCGATCCAGAAGTAGGTGCCGGCGTACCCGCCCCAGTAGTAGTCGCCGACGGACCCGTTGTAGTCGGCCATGCCGCGGTCGGTGCGTACACCGAAGCCGAGACCGAAGCCATAGCCGGGGCCGGGCAGGAACGCGCCTCCCGGCGAAATGCCGCCGTGGATATGGTTGGACGCGATGTACTCCACGGTTCTCGGCCCGAGGATTCTCGTGCCGTCCAGCGAGCCGCCGTCGAGCAGCATCTGGCAGAAGCGCAGGTAGTCGCCCGCCGTGCCGACCAGCCCGTGGCCGCCGGCGAAGAAGGTCTGCGGTTTGGTGAAGTCGATGAGCTCCGGCGTCTTGCCGGTGAACGGGTCGGGCTGGGGCTGCGCCAGACGGTCGTGCTTGGCCGAGGGCAGCGAGAACGCGGTGTCTGCCATGCCGAGAGGGCGGAGGATCCGGTCGTCGAGAAAGGCGTCCAGCGTCTTGCCCGAGGCGACCTCCACCACGCGGCCCAGGATGTCGGTGGAGTGGCCGTACTCCCAGGCCGTACCCGGCTCGTGCACCAGCGGGAGCTTGGCGAGGGCGCGGGCGAAATCCGCGAGCAGCCAGGTCTGCGACCAGATGCCGGCTTCCTGGTAGAGCTTCTGGATCTGGGTGCGCGTCGACAGGGGCGGGCCGTACGTGAACCCGGCGGTGTGGCGCAGCAGATCGCCCACGGTGATGTAGCGCCTGGCCGGCACGGTCGAGAAGGTGGCCGCCCCGGTCTTGGGATCGAAGGTCTCGACGCCGACCTTCATGTCCTTGAACTCGGGGATGTACTTCGACACGGGCTCGTGCAGCGACAGGACGCCGTCCTCCACGAGCGTCATCGCGGCGATGCTGACGATCGGCTTGGTCATGGAGTACAGGCGGAAGATGCTGTCCTCCGCCAGGCGATCGCCCCGGGCGACGTCTCGCACGCCCTGCACGTCGACATAGGCGAGGCGACCCTGCCGCGCGACCATCACCACGGCGCCGGGCAACTCCTTGCGCTCGACCCAGCCGCGGACGACGGCGGAGATGCGGCCGAGGCGCTCGCTCGACAGTCCCACGTCTTCGGGCTTGGCCAGGGGCAGCGGCGCCGCGGCGAGAGGCAGGGCGAGGAGCAGCAGCAGCGCGGCCTGCAGGAACTGGACGGCGGAGACGATGGGCTTCATGGCGGTTCCGGCGGGATGGGAGCGGCCGATTATCGCCTCGTCCCGGGCGAGAGGCTATCATCGGTCCGGAAAGGGCCCGCGGTGCGGCCCGCGGCGTCTCGGCGCCGGCGAACGGAGGTGAGGCATGGATCTGACGGCGGACATCGCCGCTCTCGACGTCCGGGGCAGGGTATCGCGGGAGGAGTGGCAGACGAGGGTCGATCTTGCAGCCTGCTATCGGCTCGTGGCGCTGTACGGCTGGGACGACCTCGTCTTCACCCACGTCTCGGCGCGGGTGCCGGGGCCCGAGCATCATTTCCTCATCAACCCCTACGGGGCGTTCTTCGACGAGATCACCGCGTCCAGTCTGGTGAAGGTCGATGCGCAGGGGCGCGCCGTCATGGACACCCCGTTTGCCGTGAATCCCGCCGGGTTCACCATCCACAGCGCGGTCCACGCCGCCCGCGCGGACGTGCAATGCGTGCTGCACACCCACACGCTCGCCGGTGTCGCCGTCTCGGCATGCGAAGAGGGACTGCTCCCTCTGTCGCAGCAGTCGATCTTTCCGCTGGCCTCCATCGGGTATCACGACTACGAAGGCGTAGCGCTCCGGGATGACGAGAAGCCGCGCCTGGTGCGGGACCTCGGCGACAACACCAACCTCGTGCTGCGCAATCACGGCCTGCTCACGGTGGGGCCCACCGTGGCAGACGCCTTCCTGTCGATGTACGTGCTCGAGCGCGCGTGCGAGATCCAGCTCGCGGCGCAGTCGACCGGGCGACCGCTCACGAGGATCGCGCCCGATGTGGTCGGCACTGCCCTGGCCCAGGGTCGCACGGCAACCCGCGGTCTGCTCGGCGCTCTGGTGTGGCCCGGCCTGCTGCGCCGTCTCGACCGGATGAACCCGGGCTACGACCGATGAATCCGTTCGACCACATCGTCGAGCAGCGAATTCTCGAGGCCCAGAGCCGCGGCGAATTCGACGACCTGCCCGGGCAGGGAAAGCCGCTGGCGCTGGATGACGATGCGCTCGTCCCCGAGGAGTTGCGCGTGGCCTACCGGGTGCTGAAGAACGCGGGGTTCGTTCCGCCGGAAGTGCAGCAGCTGAAGGACATCCGGGAACTGGAGCGCTACATCTCGGAGACACCGGACGATGCCGAGCGCACCCGGGCGCTGCGCAAGCTCCGGGCTCTCGCGCTTGCCCTCGAATCCGCGCGCGGCCGGCGCGGCGAATGGAAGCACAATGCCCGCTATCACGAACTCGTCGTGTCCCGCCTTGCCTGATATCCCGCTCCATGGCTGAAACGTCGTCGGAACCGCAGATCGTCGCCATGGGCGATCGGGCGCTCGTGGTGAGCTTCGGCAACGCCGTGGACCCCGCCGTGAATGTGCGCGTGCAGGCTTGCGCCGAGTACCTTCGGGACCGCAGGATCGCCGGCGTGACGGATGTGGTTGCGGGGTACGCGAGCGTGACCGTGCATTTCGATCCCGCCCTGGTGGCGGCGGCCACCCGGCGCGACAATCCGCTCGACGCGGTCACCGAGACGGTCACGACGCTGATCGGCCGCGTGCCGGAGGCGCCGCGGCGGCGCCCCAAGACGATCGAGATTCCCGTCTGCTATGGCGGCGAGATGGGCATGGATCTCGACGAAGTGGCGGAGCACTGCGGCATGCCAGCCGACGAGGTCATCCGCCGGCACTGCGCCCCCCTGTACCGCGTCTATCTGCTCGGCTTCGTGCCGGGGTTCGGTTATCTCGGCGGACTCGACAGGCGCATCCAGGTACCGCGCCGCGAGTCGCCGCGAAAGCGCATCCCTGCCGGCAGCGTCGGCATCGGCGGTGAGCAGACCGGCGTGTATCCGGTGGAAAGCCCCGGCGGCTGGAACATCATCGGCCGCACACCCCGCCGTCTGTTCCGGCCGGACGACGGCGAGGGGGCGCCCAATCTGATGGAAGCGGGCGATTTCGTGCGATTCGTCCCCGTCACGGCGGCGGAGTACGACCGACTGAAGGCGGCGCAGCGATGAGCATCTCGGTGCAGCGTCCGGGGCTGCTCACCACGATCCAGGACATGGGGCGGCCGGGCCGGCAGCACCTTGGCGTGCCGGTGAACGGCGTCATGGACGAGATCTCCCACCGCATCGCCAATCTGCTCGTCGGCAACGACGAATCGGAAGCCACTCTCGAACTCACCGTGAACGGCCCCACGCTCCGGTTCGACGAGGACGCCGTGATCGCGCTTTGCGGGGCCAACATGGGCGGCGCTGCGGACGGCGAGTCGTTGCCATGGTGGCGGCCCGTTCGCGTTCCCAAGGGCACGACGCTCACCTTCGGTCGTCCGGAGATCGGCGCGAGAGCCTACCTTGCCGTGGCCGGCGGATTCGATGTTCCGGCGGTGTTCGGCAGCCGCTCCACGGCACTGTCCGGCGGGTATGGCGGGTTTCGCGGGCGCGCGCTGAAGAAGGGCGACGTGCTTGCATTGCGGGCTCCGGAAGAGGCTCACACGCCACGATGGGTGCGACTGCTGATCCGGCATCACCACGGGCTAGCGTATCCGAACTGGTCCGTGAGCCGCGCGCGCATGCCTTACCGCGTCCGGCCGCAGGTGGTGAGAGTCCTGCCGGGACGGCACTGGCAACTGTTTTCCGTCGCGGCCCGGGAGCAGCTCACGCGCGCGCTCTACCGCGTCGCGCTCGATTCCAACCGGATGGGCTATCGTCTCGAAGGCGCGCCGCTCGAAACGCGCCGTGCCGTGGATGTGCTTTCGGAAGGGGTGGTGATGGGCGCGATCCAGGTTCCGCCGGGCGGGGACCCCATCGTGCTGATGGCCGACCGGCAGACGACGGGCGGCTATCCGGTGATCGCCGTCGTGGCCAGCATCGATCTGCCGGTGGTCGCGCAGATCGCCCCCGGAGAGGATGTGCAGTTCCGGATGATCACGCCGGCCGAGAGCTACGCCGCCTCCGTCGTGCGCGAGCACCAGCTCGGCCGTGTGAAGCAGGCGCTGTTCGCCAAGCTGCAGCAGTAGGACAGGTAGAGGAGCAGGCATGCGTACGGTCGACCTCAATGCGGATCTCGGTGAAAGCTTCGGCGCGTGGCGCATGGGGGACGACGCCCGGCTGCTCGAGGTCGTGAGTTCCGCCAACGTGGCCTGCGGCTTCCACGCGGGGGATCCCGGCACCATCCGCGCCACCGTGCAGCAGGCCGTGCGCATGGGTGTCGCGGTGGGGGCGCATCCGTCGCTGCCGGATCTCGCCGGCTTCGGTCGCCGCCGGATGGATGTCACGCCCGGCGAGGTGTACGACATGGTCCTCTACCAGGTCGGCGCCATCGCCGCATTTGCAAAGGCGGCCGGGGCCAGACTCCATCACGTGAAGGCGCACGGCGCGCTCTACAACATGGCCGCCACAGACCGGTCGCTCGCGATGGCGATCGTCGCCGCGGTCCGGGACTTCGACGCCGATCTCGTGCTCTATGCCCTGGCCGGCAGTTCCATGGTGGATGCCGCCGAGTCAGTGGGGCTCGCGGTCGCGGGAGAGGTCTTCGCGGACCGGGCGTATCGCAGCGACGGGACACTCGTGCCGCGTTCGCAGGAGGGCGCGCTGATCGCGGACGAGGCCAAGGCCGTGGCGCAGGCACTCGACATGGTGCGGGATCGTCGTGTGCTGGCCATCGACGGCACCTGGGTCGCCGTGCGTGCGGACACCGTTTGCGTGCATGGCGATTCCCCCGGTGCGGTGGCACTGGCCGTCGCGCTGAAGCGTGCGCTGGACGCCGAGGGCCTGCAGTTGCGTGCCCCATGACCCTTTTTCGAGGAGCGACCGATGCTCGAACTGAGACCCGGATGTGAATGCTGCGATCGCGACCTTCCGCCCCATTCCGAAGAGGCGCGCATCTGTTCCTACGAGTGCACCTTCTGCGTGACCTGTGCGGAGACCGTGCTGCACGGGCGCTGCCCGAACTGCGGCGGGGAACTCGTGCCGCGTCCGCGGCGTCCGGCCGACCGGTTGCTCAAGCATCCGGCTTCGACCACACGAGTGTTCAAGCCCGCAGGCTGCGCCAGTGCCGGAGCGACGTCTTGAGTGCAGTGTGCAGAGCGGGACTCGGGCTTGTCCTGCTGACGGCCTTGTTCGTCGGGGTGCCTCCGGTCGCTCACGCCGATCTGCGCGCCGGTGTCGGGACCGAGTTCCTGTCCTGGAAGGAAGACACGTCGCCTGCAGTCAAGGAGAACGGCGGTCTGATCGCCTTCGCCCTGGAGGGGACGCAGGCGTCGGACGGCGGATTGCTTCTGGCCTATCGCGGGAGGCTGTACGCCGGCGTCGTGCAGTACGAAGGCAGCGAGTTGTTCCCGCCTCGACGGCCCGTAACCAGCACCACGGAGTACCTCGGCACCAGTCAGGAAGTGCAGGGGCGCTACCGCTTCCTCGTGGGCGATCTCCGGCCGCTCGATCTGGTGCTGGGCGTAGGCGTGGATCTCTGGCAGCGGAAGCTGAGCGCGTCGCAGAAGGAGGATTTCGTCATCGGCTACGCGCGCCTCGGGCTCGAGAGCGACAGCGATGTGAAGGGCGTGCTGGTCGGCGGCGGGCTGAAGTATCCCTTCTACACCTGGGAAAACGCGCACTTCACGGATATCGGCTTCACGTCCAACCCGATCCTCGAACCCGGCAGGCAGGTGTCGCCCTACGCCTTCTTCGGCTATCGGTTCGAGTCGCCGTTCGCGCTCATGCTCTACGTCGACACATTCCGGTTCGGCCGTTCGCAACTCGAGCCGGTGACACACACGACGCAGGGTGCGCTTGCCGCGTTCCAGCCGGCGAGCACCCGTGTGAACGTGGGGTTTCGCGTCGTGTTCTTCTTCGACTGACAGGGAGT
>CAZEDA010000100.1:6825-10167 GCA_964510915.1 uncultured Rhodocyclaceae bacterium
GCCACGCATCGCAGCCTGGTCGCGGCGCTGGCCCCGCTGGCGCTGCCGCAGCGCAACGCGTCCCAGCTCGATCCCAAGACCGTGCGGCGTCTGGCGAGCGGGGTCGTCCGCGTGATCCAGCTGGACGGCACCGCCTATCCCGGCAACAGCGGCAGCCCGCTCTACGACGGCGAGACCGGCGTGGTCGTGGGCATCCTCAACGCCGTCTTCGTGAAGGCTTCACGCGAGACGGCGCTGACGAGCCCGAGCGGCATCACGTATGCGGTGCCGGTGGAGTTCCTGCTCGACCTGCTCAAGTGATCGTTCCCGATCCGGGAAGCGGATCAAAACCCTATAGCGGTTTGCCTTCCGACTCGCTCCAGCGCGACATGAGCGTGTTCGACGGCAGGGTTTCATCCACCAGCTTGCGCGCGGTCTCGATGCCGGCAACCGGCAGTCCCTTCGGATCGAGCAGACCGATCTGCACGAGCACGCTCGCCTGGTCCCAGTAGATGTGCTCGTTGTAGAGCTTGTCGCCACGGAACTTGACGATGGCCACGAGCGGGATCTCCACGCGCTTGCCGGTGGGCGGCACGCCGGGGAGCATCCAGTCGATTTCGATGTCGTGCGTGAAGCAGAAGAGCATTTCGTCCACCACGATGCCCTCGCCGATGGTGCGTGAAAGGGGAATCAGCGTGGTGTCCTGCGGGGTCTTCGGGATGAAGTGGTACTTGTAGAAGCGCTTCAGGTGATCGTGCCCCACGCCGCCCGTCATGGTGGGGATGTGGTTCACATAGGGCTGGGACACCATGGTGCCCATGGTGGCGTCCACGTCGCGCGTGGCGAATTCGTACTCGCAGTGCTTGTCCCAGAGCGCCGAGAAATCGTAGTGCGGGCCCATGGTGCGGCGGAACAGCGCGATGGACCGGTGATGCGCCATCAGCGCCGAGGGCTTGTGGAAATGCATGCCGCCGGTGCGCGCGAATGCGTGATCCACGCCCGGGTACACGTAGATCTCGGCAGTGTCCCGACCCGCAAAGCGCGCCTTGATGCGCTCGACCGTTTCCATCGGCGCGTACTTGTCCTCGGCGGCGAAGTGCAGCGCGAGCGGCACGCGGATGGCATCGGCCTCGTCGAGGTACTGGTCGATCGTCACGCCGTAGTAGCCCACCGCGCAGTCGACGCCCGAGCGTGCGGCCGCCAGATACGCGAGACGTCCGCCCAGGCAGAAACCCAGCGCGCCGATCTTTCCCGCGACCTGCGGCATCGCACGCATTGCCTTCACGGTGGCGGTGATGTCGCGCATGCCGCGGTCGGTGTCGAACTTCTGGAAGAGCTCGAAGGCCTTCTTCCAGTCGTCCTCGGTGTAGCCCAGCTGGATGCCGGGTTCGATGCGCCAGAAGAGGTCGGGGGCGACCACGACGTAGCCTTCCTCGGCGTAGTAGTCGGCCACCTCGCGGATGAACCCGTTCACGCCGAAGATCTCCTGACACAGGACGATACCCGGGCCCTTGCCGCCGCGCGGTACGGCGACGTAGGCCGTGAACTTGCCGCCGTCGTCGGCGGTGATCTCGATGGTGTGTCCAGCCATGTTGGTTTCCTCGTCGTCCGGCCCTGCGGCGCCGGCACATGATGTCGTGGGTGGGAGGTCGCAGTGATCGGCCCGTTTTACCCCGTGGCGCGTCGGCGCGTCAATGCGGAGCTTCCTTGACAATGCTCTTGACCGCCCCCTAGATTGGCGATACCCGGCACGCCCGCATCCAAGCGCGGCGGCCGCATCCCTGGAGGACTCCCATGTCTGCGCCCGTATCCCGTCGCAGTTTTCTGCAATCCGCCGGCGGACTCGCCGCAGCCACGGGCTTGCCTGCCGCCCTGTTTCACGGCGCCGCTTCCGCCGCGGCGGACGGCAAGACGCTCACCATTGCCTACAACCTGCCGCTGCCCACGTGGGATCCGACGGCCGGTGCTTCGGCGGCCAATCCCGCGGTGCAGTCGATCTACAAGGCGGTCTTCGACACCTACATCGACCAGAACCCGGATCTGTCCTTCCGCCCGGGCATGCTCACGAAATGGGGCTGGAACAAGGACCGCACGAAGATCGAACTCGAAGTGCGTGCGGGGGCGAAGTGGCACGATGGTTCCCCGGTCACCGCGGATGACGTCGCGTGGTCCCTCGAGCGTGCCGGCGATCCGAAGAGCGGCAACCCCATCCAGTTCCTGTGGGGGAAGATCGGCAACTTCAAGGTGAGCGGTCAGAAGGTCACAGCCGACGTCAAGGAGTTCGAACCGGCCCTGTTCAAGTGGATGGCGTTCCTCACGGCCTACGTGCTGCCGCGCAAGGCGTTCACCGCCGCGGGCGCCGGCTGGGAGGACAAGCCGGTCGGCAGCGGGCCCTACATGGTCGAGAAGACCGAGCGCAACGCCTACGTCCGGCTCAAGGCCTTCCCGGGTTACTGGGGCCCCAAGCCTGCCTTCGAGACAGTCATCTTCAAGTTCGTCCCCGATGCCACGTCGCGCGTTGCCGAACTGGAGAGCGGGGGGTCCGACCTGACGCTCGAGATTCCGTTCGAGGAGTACAACCGGCTCACGCAGACCAAGGGCTTCGGCGGCGTGACGACGCCGGTGTCCGACATCGGGATGATCTTCATCTCCAACCGCGAGCCCATGCTGGATGAGAACGTCCGCCTCGCCATGATCCAGTCGGTCGACAAGAAGGCGATCGTCGAGAAGCTCCTGCTGGGTTTCGGCGTGCCCATCGATACTCTGCAGGCGCCGCAGTACGCGGCGTTCGACAAGACGATCCGGACCAAGTACGACCCGGAAGGTGCCAAGGCGCTCCTCGCACGGTCCGGCTATTCCGCCGCGAAGCCCGTCAAGTTCACGATCCAGACGACGCGCGGCATGAAGGCCAAGGACTACGAGATGATCCAGGCGATCGTGGGCATGTGGCGCAAGGTGGGCATCGACGCGAGCATCGAGGTCTACGAGATCGCCCGCCACTTCGAACTGCGCGCCCGTCACGAGCTGGCGCCCGCCGCGTTCTACAACTGGGGCAACGCCATCGGCGACCCGTCCACGTCCACCGGCTTTGCCATGTTCAGCCACTCCCCGCACTCCGCCTGGAAGACCGAGGACGTGGACGCGAAGATCGGGCCGCTGTGGGGCGAGAAGGACGAGACCAAGCGCATCCTGGGTTACCGGGCCGTCGACAAGTACATCGCCGACAAGGGCCTCGTGCTGCCGATTCTGCAGTACGTCCAGCCCGTGGTGTTCCGCAAGGGCCTCAAGTTCACGCCGCACATCGCCGGGTTCGTGCTGCCGCAGAACGTGACCCGCGCCTGAGGCGAATGGAAGCTGTGAGGC
>CAZEDA010000101.1:0-10151 GCA_964510915.1 uncultured Rhodocyclaceae bacterium
AACGAGGGCTCGACCATTTCGATCGGGTCCTCGATGGTGCAGACGTTCACGTCGGGCGTGGAGAGCAGCTTCAGCGTCGAGTAGAGCGTCGTCGTCTTGCCCGAGCCCGTGGGCCCAGTCACCAGCACGATGCCGTGCGGATGGGTCGTCATCTGCGACCAGCGCGTCTGGTCGTCCTCCGAGAAGCCCAGTTCGCGGTAGTCCTTGACGATCACGTCCGGGTTGAAGATCCGCATCACCAGCTTCTCGCCGAAGGCGGTGGGCATGGTGGACAGGCGCAGTTCGACCTCGGAGCCGTCCGGCGTGACGGTCTTGATGCGGCCGTCCTGCGGACGGCGCTTCTCCACCACGTCCATGCGTCCCAGGATCTTGATCCGGCTCGTCATGGCGGCCATGACCGGCGTCGGAATCTGGTAGACCTGATGGAGCACGCCGTCGATGCGGAAGCGGACGTTGCCGATGTCCCGGCGGGGCTCCATGTGGATGTCGCTGGCGCGCTGCTCGAAGGCGTACTGGAAGATCCAGTCGACGATGTGGACGATGTGGCGGTCGTTCGCGTCGACCTGACCGCGGCTGCCCAGCTGGACCAGCTGCTCGAAGTTGGTGATGTCGTTGAATTCGGTCTTCTTCTGCTGCTGCGCCCCCTGGACCGAGCGGGCCAGGTTGTAGAACTCGACGAGGTAGGCCTCGATGTCGCGCGGATTCGCCAGCACCCGGCGGATCTCGAGCCGCAGCGCGCGGCTCAGTTCGGCTTCCCACTCGCGCAGAAACGGCTCGGCGGTCGCGATCACGCAGTCCTTGGCGGTCACCTGGACCGGGAGGATCTTGAACCGGCTCGCGTACGCGTTCGACATCACCTTGGTGACGGCGGCGAAGTCGATCTTGAAGGGGTCGATGTGCAGGTAGGGCAGCCCGACCTTGCCGGCCAGCCATTCGGTCAGCGCCTCGAGGTGCAGCAGCTTCTTGGGCGAGCGGGGGTCCGGCCACTTCTGGTCGGCCAGGATGAGCAGCGGGTGGACCGGGGCGCGCCGGGCGACCTGCTTGCCAAGCAGTTCGGCCGCCTGCTCCTGGGTGGCGAGACCGTCCCGCACCAGGTCGGTCAGGATGGCGTCCAGTTCGAGCTTGCGGTTGGCTGCGGCTTCAGCCCTGGCGGGCGCGGGCGTGTCCATGGGCGGTGAGAGGCTCCTTATTCGTATGGAATTATCTCATCGGCCAATATCGGCCAGTTCCCCGGTAGGGTTTAGGGGAAATTGCAGCGTCATCGGCCGGATGCCAGCGCATGGCCGCCCAGACGCCGGTCTTCCCGGCCGGATTCCGCGGCCGCGAAGGTGCGCCGACGCTCCGGGCCGTCCTTCGGGCATCATACGCGCCGCCCGGGTCCGACCACCGGGCGCAATGCGAGGGCCCACGGCAGGGCCCCGACACCCAGAAAACGATAACCGTCTCGGAGCTCATCTCGTGGAAACCGCTCGCCACACCGACGTCCTGTTCGTCCTGCTGGGGGCCATCATGGTCCTGGCCATGCATTCCGGCTTCGCCTTCCTGGAACTGGGTACCGTCCGGGGAAAGAACCAGGTGAACGCCCTGGTGAAGATCCTCACGGACTTCAGCGCGTCCACGATCGCCTACTTCTTCGTGGGCTACGGTGTGGCGTACGGCGCCGGTTTCCTCACCGGGGCCGACCAGCTCGTGGCCGGCAGCGGCTACGAACTGACCAAGTTCTTCTTCCTGCTCACTTTTGCGGCGGCGATCCCGGCGATCGTGTCCGGCGGCATCGCGGAGCGCGCCCGGTTCTATCCTCAGCTGGCTGCGACGGCGCTGATCGTCGGCCTCGTGTATCCGCTGTTCGAGGGCATGGCCTGGAACAACCGGTTCGGCTTCCAGGACTGGATCACCGGGACTTTCGGCTTCGCCTTCCATGACTTCGCCGGCTCGGTCGTGGTCCATGCGGTCGGCGGCTGGATCGGGCTGGTGGCGGTGGTGCTCCTCGGGGCGCGGCGCGGGCGCTACCACAAGGATGGCGGGATCGCGTCCCATCCGCCCTCGAGCATTCCCTTCCTCGCGCTCGGCGCCTGGATTCTCACCGTCGGCTGGTTCGGGTTCAACGTCATGTCGGCCCAGACCCTGGACAAGATCAGCGGCCTCGTGGCGGTGAACTCCCTGATGGCGATGGTGGGGGGCACCCTGGTCGCGCTGGTCGTCGGCAAGAACGACCCCGGCTTCGTGCACAACGGGCCGCTGGCCGGCCTCGTGGCCGTCTGTGCCGGTTCCGACCTCATGCACCCGGTGGGAGCGCTGGTGACCGGCGGTGTCGCCGGCGCCCTGTTCGTGATTCTCTTTCCGGTGGTGCAGAACCGGTGGAAGATCGATGACGTGCTGGGCGTCTGGCCGCTGCACGGCCTGTGTGGGGCCTGGGGCGGCATCGCCGCGGGCATCTTCGGGGCGAAGGCGCTCGGGGGCCTGGGCGGGGTGAGCCTCGCCGGACAGGCGGTGGGCACCGGACTCGGCATCGTCGTGGCACTTGTCGGCGGGGCCCTTGTCTACGGAGGGCTCAAGGCTTTCGTCGGCATCCGGCTGGACCCCGAGTCGGAGTTCAACGGCGCCGATCTGAGCATCCACAAAATCTCGGCCACGCCGGAGCGCGACCCCGTGCTGTAGCCTGGCAGTTCTTCTTCGGAGCCGTTTCTTGTCGCAACCGGATCTTTCGAAACTCAGGCTCTCCCGCGCCCCGGACGGCGAACTTGCCGTCACCCGGCGCGGCCGGGCGCGACGCCTGTTCCTACCGGTCGTTCTGATCGCCGCCGTCGCGGCGGCCGGTCTCTGGGGCTACCAGCGCTTCCGAAATGCCCCCATCGAGGTGGAACAGGCGACAGTCACGACTTCCTTCCCCTTCCAGAACTACGCCGTGCTCACCTCGACCGGCTATGTCGTCGCGCAGCGGAAGGCCGCGGTGGCCTCCAAGGCGACGGGGCGGCTGGAGTGGCTCGGGGTGCAGGAGGGCAGCCGCGTCCGCAAGGGCGACGTGATCGCCCGACTGGAGAGCACCGACGTCTCCGCTGCGCGGGACCAGACCCGCGCCAGTCTCCAGGTGGCGCGCGCCAATCTGGAGCAGGCCCGGGTCGAACTCGCCGAGGCGCGCCGGGAAGCCGGTCGTTCCCTCGATCTTCTGCGCCAGAAGTTCGTGTCGGAAGCCGTCCACGATCAGGCGGTGGCCCGCGTCGACAAGGCCGCTGCCGCCGTGCGCTCCCTGGAGGCTTCCATCTCGGTCGCGCAGGCCAACGTACGCGCAGCGGATGTCAGCGTGGAACAGACGCTGATCCGCGCCCCGTTCGACGGTGTGGTGCTCACCAAGAGTGCGAACGTGGGCGATGTGGTCACGCCGTTCTCCTCGGCGCTGGACGCCAAGGGCGCTGTCGTTACCATGGCCGACATGGCGACCCTCGAGGTCGAGGCCGATGTGTCCGAATCGAATCTGTCGAAGGTCCGCGTCGACCAGCCTGTGGAGATCCACCTCGATGCTCTGCCTGAGCGGCGGTTCGGCGGCACGGTTTCGCGCATGGTGCCTACGGTGGACCGGGCGAAGGCCACGGTGATGACGAAGATCCGATTCGAGGCGTTGGACGTTGCCGTGCTGCCGGAGATGAGCGCGAAGGTCACGTTCCTGTCGCAGCCGGTCACCGACGCCGATCGCCAGGCCCGCACCGCCGTCAATCCGGACGCCGTCGCGAAACGGCCGGACGGAGAGGTCGTGTTCGTGGTGAAGGAGGGCCTCGCGCGGGCGACGCCCGTTCGCCTCGGCGGCAAGCTGGGCGATCTGGTCGAAGTCGCTTCCGGGCTCAGTCCCGGCGACAAGGTGGTGCTGCGTCCCGGGCCCAAGATCGTGGACGGCGTCCGCGTGAAGGCTGCGGGCAAGTAACCGCGCCGCTGCCATCGTGACCGACGTCATCGTCCGGATCCGCGGCCTGGCCAAGTCCTACCGGCGCGGCGGGCAGTCCGTGCCGGTCCTTGCGGACCTGGACCTCGACATCCGCAGCGGCGACTTCCTCGCGCTGATGGGGCCGTCCGGCTCGGGCAAGAGCACGCTGCTCAATCTCATCGCCGGCATCGACAAGCCGGATCAGGGCACGCTCGAGGTGGAGGGCATCGACATCACGCGGCTCGGCGAGTCGGACCTCGCCCGCTGGCGCGCGAGTCACGTGGGCTTCATCTTCCAGTTCTACAACCTGCTGCCTGTCCTCACGGCCCTGGAGAACGTGGAACTCCCGCTGGTGCTCACCTCGCTCAGTCGGCGGGAGCGGCGCGAGCGGGCGGAACTGGCCCTGTCGATGGTGGGCCTGTCGGACCGCGTGAAGCACTACCCGTCGGAGCTTTCGGGCGGTCAGCAGCAGCGCGTCGCGATCGCGCGGGCGATCATCACGGACCCGACGCTGCTCGTGGCCGACGAGCCCACCGGCGATCTCGATCGCGTTTCGGCGGGCGAGATCCTGGACCTCATGGGGCGCCTCAACAGCGAACTGGGCAAGACGATCATCATGGTCACCCACGACCAGCGGGCGGCCGAGCGGGCGCACTCCATCGTCAATCTCGAGAAGGGCGCGCTCGTGCGCGCGACCTGAGCCGTGTTTCTGCGACTCGTCCTGCGCAATGCCCTCCGGCACAAGCTTCGAACGGCGCTCACCGTGCTGGGCCTCGTGGTGGCGATCCTCGCGTTCGGTCTGCTCGCGACGGTGGTCGATGCGTGGTACGCCGGGGCGGAGGGGGCGTCGGCCACGCGGCTCATCACCCGCAACGCCGTCTCGCTGGTGTTCCCGCTGCCAACGACCTATCGCGAGAAGCTGCGAGGCGTGGACGGCGTGACCGACATCACGACCAGCAACTGGTTCGGGGGTGTCTACATCACCGAGAAGAACTTCTTTCCGCAGTTCGCCGTGGACGGCGACTCGTACTTCCGCGTGTATCCGGAGTTCGTGATCCGCGAGGAGGAATACAAGTCCTTCATGCGCAACCGCAAGGGCGCGATCGTGGGACGCAAGCTCGCCGACACCTATGGCTGGAAGGTGGGTGACGTGGTGCCGCTGCGCGGGACCATCTACGCGGGCAACTGGGCGTTCGAGGTGGAGGCCATCTACGACGGGCGCGACGCGAAGACGGACACCTCCCAGTTCTTCTTCCACTGGGCGTACCTGAACGAAACCGTGAAGCGGCAGATGCCGCGTCGTGCGGATACGGTCGGCGTCTACATCGTGAACATCGCCGATGCCGGGCGCGCCGCGGAACTGTCGATGCGCATCGACGAACAATTCCGCAATTCCCTCGCCGAGACGCTGACGGAAACGGAGAAGGCGTTCCAGCTTGGCTTCGTCTCCATGACCGAGGCCATCGTGGTGGCCATCCGCGTGGTGTCCTATCTGGTCATCTTCATCATCATGGCGGTCATGGCCAACACGATGGCGATGAGCGCGCGCGAACGGCTGTCCGAGTACGCGACGCTGAAGGCGCTGGGCTTTCTGCCCGGGCGCATCGGCTCGCTCGTGTTCGGTGAGTCGCTCATGATCGCCGCCATCGGCGGCAGCCTCGGCGTGGCGCTCACGTTTCCGGTGGCGGCGAAGTTCGGCCAGGCGATGGGGTCGCTGTTCCCGGTGTTCAACGTTTCGCCGGAAACGGTCCTGCTTCAGGCGGCATGCGCAACGACCATCGCGGTGGTGGCGGCGATCGTCCCCGCGATCAAGGCGAGCCGGGTTCGCATCGCCGAAGGCCTGCGTGCGGTGGGCTGAAAGGCGGCGGCAGACTTCATGGCGATTCCCATCTCCTACAGCCTGCGCAATCTCTGGGCGCGCAAGCTGACGACCGCGCTCACGGCCGGAGGCATGGCGCTCGTGGTGTTCGTGTTCGCGACGGTACTCATGCTCGAGCAGGGCTTGAGGCAGACGCTCGTGTCGACGGGTGCTTACGACAACGCGCTGGTGATCCGCCGGGCCGCCGGCACCGAAGTGCAGAGCGCGGTCGACCGCACCCAGGCCGCCGTGCTGGAGAGCCGGCCCGAAGTCGCACTCGGCCCCGGCGGCGTGCCGCTCGTGTCCAAGGAGGTCGTGGTGCTGATCTCGCTCGGCAAGAAGGGATCGGGCAAGCCGTCCAATGTCGTGATCCGCGGCGTGGGCGACGCCGGTCTGACATTGCGGCCGCAGGTGAAGATCGTCGAAGGCCGTGCGTTCCGCCCCGGCAGCTCCGAGATCATCGTGGGCCGCAGCATCGAGGAGCGCTTCTCCGGTGTCGCGCTCGGCGAGCGCCTGCGGTTCGGCATGCGCGAATGGACCATCGTCGGCCTTTTCGACGGCGGACGCAGCGGCTTCGACTCCGAGATCTGGGGCGACGCCGATCAGATGATCCAGGCGTTCCGCCGGTCCATGTTCTCCTCCGTGCTCGTGCGCCTCAATGACGCTTCGGCGTTCGACGCGTTCACCACGGCGCTGTCCGACGATCAGCGACTCACGCTCGAGGCGAAGCGCGAGACGGTGTTCTACGCCGAGCAGTCGGAGACCCTGGCTCGCTTCATCCGCATCCTCGGCCTCACGCTCTCGATCATCTTCTCCATCGGCGCGGTCATCGGCGCCATGATCACCATGTACGCCTCGGTGGCCAACCGCACGGCCGAAATCGGCACGCTGCGAGCGCTGGGCTTCCGGCGCGGAAGCATCCTGCTCGCGTTCCTGTTCGAGTCCCTCCTGCTCGGCGTGATCGGCGGCGCCCTCGGCGTGGCAGGCGCTTCGACCATGCAACTCATCACCATCTCGACGGTCAACTGGCAGTCTTTCGCGGAGCTCGCATTCAGTTTCGATCTGACGCCGGGCATCGTCTTCGCCGCCATGGCGTTCGCGGTCGGAATGGGATTCCTGGGCGGCGTGCTGCCAGCGGCGCAGGCCTCGCGGATGGCGATCGTGGATGCCCTTCGGGCGGCCTGACGGTCGCGATGCATGGTGGCTTGTCCGGTTGCCGGGCAGGCGTTAGTCTTCCCGCCCCGTGCAGGATATTCGGGGCTTCTTTGAGTGGAGTGACAAGAAAATGATCCGGATGCAAATCCCTGTAATCGGCCTGCTGGCGCTCACGGCCGCCGGGCCCGTCCTGGCGGAGGACGACGGGAACGACTTCCTGCAGCTGATGAACCGGCCCAAGGCCCGCGAACTCGCGCAGCGCTACATCGACAACGCTGCCGACAAATGGGATGGCAGCGTCTTCTGCACGCCCGAGGAGAATCGCGCGGATGCGCGCTTCGCTGCAGTGAAGGCCTACCTCGAAGGCCATCCGAACGATCTGTGGCGCCCGCAGCGCTACCTCATCATCCAGGGACTGCGCGCCGCGTTTCCCTGCAGCAAGTCCTGAGTTTCCGATCCCGGGGGGGAGCATGAAAATCGTAGAAGTGAAGGTCCATCCGCTGCGCACGCCGCTGGAGACGCCGTTCGCGTTTTCGCAGGGCTGGGTGAAGGCAAGGTCCGCCACGATCGTGGAGGTGATCACCGACGAGGGCATCACGGGCTGGGGGGAAGCCTTTGCCCAGGGCCTGGAGCCGCCGCAGATCGCGGCCGCCGTCATCAGTTCGGCCCTTGCCCCGCTCGTCATCGGCCAGGATCCGCTTGCCACGGAAGTCCTCTGGCACCGCATGTATCACGCCTCGCGCGACTATGGTCGCAAGGGCAGCGTCGTGTCGGGCATCAGCGCGATCGACATGGCGCTGTGGGACATCGCGGGCAAGGCGTACGGCGTGCCTGTGCATCGTCTGCTCGGCGGCGCCTTCCGGACGAAGGTGCAGGCCTACGCTACCGGCTTCTATCGCATCACGGGGCAGGGCGAGGCGAAGCGGCTCGGGGAGGAGGCCATCGCCCACTACGAGGCCGGCTTCCGCGCCATGAAGGTCAAGCTGGGGTACGGGGTCCAGGACGACCTCGTGGTGATGCGCGAGATCGGTCGCAGCCTCGCTGGTCGCGGTGTCACGCTCATGGTCGACACCAATCACGCCTACGGCGTCGGCGACGCCATTCGGCTGGGCTACGGCCTCGCCGAGTACAACCTGCGCTGGTACGAGGAGCCCGTGGCGCCGGAGCACATCGCCGGCTATCGCGAAGTGCGCAGCCGGCTCTCCATGCCGATCGCCGGCGGCGAGAACGAGCACACGCTCTATGGCTTCCGGGATTTCCTCGGCGCCGGTGCCGTGGATATCGCGCAGCCGGACCTCGGGTCGGTTGGCGGGTTCACGGCGTGCCGCCACGTGGTGGCGCTGGCGCAGGCGCATGGTGTCCAGATCAATCCGCATGTCTGGGGCTCCGCGATTGCACAGGCCGCGTCGCTGCAGATGATCGCCGCCGTGCCCGTCGCCCATCACAGCGTGTTCGCGGAAGAGCCGATCTTCGAGTACGACCGTTCTTCGCATCCCTTCCGCCAGTTCCTCGTGAAGGAACCGGTGACGCAGGTCGATGGCTGGGTGGACATTCCGCAGCGTCCAGGACTCGGTGTGGAGGTGGATCGCGCCGTGCTGGACAAGTACCGCATCGCGTGACCGGGCGGTTTTGGTGCGAGCAAATGAGCGGTTGCACCTGCCCCGGGCGCGATGATGACCCGGGGAATGGTCAAGTTGCTGATTGCATTGGGCTACTTCACTGGCATATCGATTGCTGAATAGAGACTCGGTGTCAGGTGTCCCGCCTTCCCGCGGGTCACTTGCCCACCGAGATCCTCCGTGACTTCAAGCCTGCCCTTTGGGGCAGGCTTTTTTTTCGTGCGAACTCTCGCGGGCGAATGGAAAACGGCCGCACGAGGCGGCCGTTCGCGGCGAGCGATGCTGCGGGCATCGCGTCAGGCAGTCTGCGTGCTGCGCCGACGGGCCCGAACACTGGCGCCGATGGCGAGGAGGCCGCCAGCCATGAGGGCGTAGGTACCGGGCTCAGGCACAGGCGTGATGGTGACGCGGTCGTCCGCGGCGAGTGTCAGCTTGGCACCGCAGCAAGGGCCGTTGTAGTACTGGATGACGAACGGTGTGTACCCCATCGTCAGGGTGACGTCCGACTGGGATTCACCGTAGCTCTGATCTCCCGGGCGCGAGATCACCCGCGTGCCGTTGACGAACAGGTATGCGCCGTCGTCCGATCCGAGGTACAGGGGAAAGTCACCGTCCGAGTTCACATAGAGAAAGCCGGACACTTCAGCACCGAAACGCTGGTTCGCCACGGGCCACGAGGGATCGCTCGTCACTTCGGCGCCGCTCTCGAAACCGATCAGGTCACTGGTGAATTCCCCGATCTGTTCGCCGAAGGTTACGCCCGACCCGGTGTCCACGGGGTCGGCGAAGATCTTGATGGTGAAGGCGGCATGGGCCGAGAAGGGCGCCATGAGGGCCAGCACTGCAAACGACACGGAGGCTAGGAAGGTACGCACGGCAGGTCTCCTTGTTTGATTCAGGATTCAGGCGCTCCGGTGCGAAGGAATCTCCCCGAAGCTGACCCGACTATGCGTTCAATCCTGACGTTTCGTCAAGTTCTGCGATGGGTGGCACGAGAAGGTCCGGGTCAGGCCGGGAAGGCTGACCGGGGGAACCTGTACCGACACGGCGCCAAGGGGCCAGCGCTTCCCCGGGGTACGGTAAGCTCCGGGCGTCCACCCCCGTGCTCCGCCCCTGAATCCCTTCCGCTTCTTCGAGTCCCTCGTCCCCGGTACGGCCGTTCCGCCGGGTACTGTCACGCCTCCGTCGGGACCACCGGGAACGCTCTGGGCCTTTTACCGGCACTTTCTGAAGCAGCACCCGCGCGTCTACGGCGGCATGCTCGCCGCGAGTCTTGCGGTGGCGCTGCTCGACATGATCGTGCCGCTGTTCATCGGGCGTCTGGTGGGCATCATGACTGCCCCCGACCCGAAGGCGGCGCTGGCGCATGGCGCCAACGTGCTCCTCCTCCTGGCCGCGCTGTTCCTCCTGGTGCGGCCGCTCGCCATCCTTGTCGACTGCCTGATGCGGCTGAACGCGGTGCTCCCCGGTGTCACGACGGAGATCCGCTGGCAAAACCACTGGCACGTGGTGCGCCAGTCCTGGACCTTCTTCCAGAACGACTTCGCCGGGCGCATCGCCAACCGCGTGATGAACACGGCCAACTCGCTGCGCGAGAGCGTCG
>CAZEDA010000102.1:0-10084 GCA_964510915.1 uncultured Rhodocyclaceae bacterium
TGCGCGATGGCGTCGGCTTCGTCGGTCCCGATGGCCTCGACCAGCGCGCGCTCCGCCCGTCGCAGCAGGTATTCGAGATCGGGGTGCCCGTCGAACTCGGCGATGCCGATCCGCACACCGAAGCCCAGGTTGCCAGGCTGTGCCAGAAAATGGTTCGCCCGGACATTGAACTGGATCTGCGTGGCGAGCTCGTCGGCCTGGGTCTGGGATTTCTCCACGGCCACCACCAGAAACTGATCGTCGTGGTAGCGGAACAGGTGATCGCCCGGCCGTATCGTCGCGACGAGCGTGGAGGCGAACTGCTGCAGATAGATGTCACGGGACTGGTTGCTGTCCTTGAAGCCCGCGCCGGAC
This sequence comes from uncultured Rhodocyclaceae bacterium, assembly GCA_964510915.1. Lineage (GTDB taxonomy): Bacteria > Pseudomonadota > Gammaproteobacteria > Burkholderiales. The sequence goes on from CAZEDA010000102.1 coordinate 355, forward strand.
GGTGCCGGCGGGCGGAGCAGCAGGATGGAGAAGCGCTTCCGGCTCTCGCCGTGTTCATCGATCTCGCGCGCCAGGACTGCCGGCAGATATCGGCGGCCGGGTAGGCGTGTGACTGCGTCGATGCTCTGTTCGGCACGTTCCACCTTCTGGAACAGGTCGGCGAGCACGTAGCGGATCAGCTCGACCTTGGTGGCGAGCGACTCGATCAGCTTTTCGCGCGCCTCGGGCTCCACGGCGCCGGACTTGAGCTGCGGCAGGAGGGCATCGTCGATGTGGGTCATCAGTTCGCGCACATGTCCGAGATCCTCGTCGTCGTCGAAGAACAGGCTTGCCTTGTGGGTCATCCACACACCGAAGTCCGACGACGAGATCGGCACGGCGGCACCGCGCCGGGTGCTGGTGCTGATCGCGAACAGGGTCGACTGCGCCCATTCCGAGATAAGGGCGCGCTGGCGTTCGCGCTCGATCGTGGCCTCGCGGCGCTGCGCCAGAAGATGGTAGGACTCGTCGACCCGCGTAGCGCGCTGCATCTCGATCACGTAGGAGATGGTCATCAGCTCGTCGCAGAGCGAGAAGAGATTCAGCACGTACCGGTACATGTCGAAACGCCGGTCGAGCGGCAGGGCGTCGGCTTCCATGAGGGCATGGAACTCGTCCAGCAACACCTGGGTGCCGCGGGTCATGAGGTCGATGGGCATGCGGATCCGCGCGTGGATCGCCCCGAGTTCGATCTGCCGCGCGATCATCGGGCCGAGGACTTCCTCGTCGCGGGTACCGGAGAGCGTCTGCAGCATCCAGTGGCGCATGGAGTTTCGCAGACGCCGGTTCACGACGTCGTGTTCCAGGAATGGCTTCGCGCGGGGCGACGCCTGCAGACGGGAGTAGAAGACGTCTGCCAGGTGTGTGGCTGTGCGCGCAATGATCTTGGCGACGGCTTCCTGGGTTTCCGATGACGTCGTGTCGAGGACGGCAAGCCAGCAGGCCATGAATTCCTGCTTGAGGTCGCCCTGGGTCAAGTTAGGCTTCTGCATTGGGGGGTCGTGTTCTCGAGTGCTGCGTTCGGTGCACAAGGGGCGTTGGAGCGTCGTTGCCGTTCGGGCCGGTACTCACGGCTCGCCCAGCCAGCCAAGTTCCACCGCAAGCTGCACGAGATCCGCGCGACTGCGAAGCTGCAGGCGACGCATCGCCTTGTACTTGTGGAACTCCACCGTTCGCGTGCTGAGGCCGAGCCGATTGGCGATCTGCTTGCTGCTTTCGCCGGCTGCGGCCGCGCGCAGCACGTCGTATTCGCGGGGCGAGAGGCCAAGCACCTTGTGACGAGGCCCGGCCGGAGTGTCGCCCGCGGGTGTGTCTGCGGGCATTTGTACCCCGGGGTCGACGTGGGTGTGTCCGGAGGCCACCTTCCGCAACGCAGCGATGAGCTGTTCCGGCGGTGAGCTTTTCAGGACGTAGCCCGCGGCGCCGCTGTCGAAGGCCTCGCGCATGTGGGCATAGTCGGAGAACCGGGTAAGGATCACGACCTTCGTGCCGGGGGCGATCTCGCGCAGCCGGGAAGTCGTCGCTGCGCCGCCGGCGCCCGGCATGGAAAGATCCATCACCACCAGTTCGGGGTGAATCTCCGCAACCGCCGCAAGGCAGTCCTCGCCGCTGGAGACTTCCCCCACGACGTCGATTCCCTCGTGAGCGCTCAGCAGCAGCCGGAGGCCCGCCCGCAAGAGACTGTGGTCATCGACGATGACAACTCTCACGGGTGATCCAGCCGTGCAAGTCGTGACGGGGGCTCGTGCGGAACGCGGACTCGTACGCGCGTGCCTTGCCCGAGTGCGGACTCCCAGCTGCAAGTGCCGCCCAGCAGACGGGCGCGCTGTTCCATGATGACCGTTCCGCTGCGTTTGCGGGCCGTGCCGGGCGAGAGCACGGACTCGACCTCGAAGCCCGCGCCGTCGTCTTCCACGACGGCCACCAGCGCACCGGGAATGCGACGCAGGGTGACATGGACGCGGGTGGCGCGGGCATGGCGCGCCACGTTGTTGAGTGCGGCGAGGACGATCCGGTAGAACCCGACTTCGAGGTGCGGCGCCAGCCGGCGCGGGAATCCGGCTGACACATTCAGGTCCGTGGCGACTGCGTGCTGGGCGGACCACTGGCCGAGGTAGGCCGAGAGCGCTTCCTGCAGGCCGCTCACTTCCAGCAGATAGGGGCGCAGCGAAAGCGTGAGGTGATCGAGCTGGCGCTCCGTTTCCTGGAGCAGGTCGAGCAGCACCATGCTGTCGCCGGTCGCCTGCCGCCGGAGCGCGTCGCCTGACACGGCCATCTTGAGCGCGGTCAGGCTCTGGCCCAGGTGATCGTGCAGTTCGGCGGCCATTCGCGCCCGTTCCTCCTCCTGCGCTTCGACGATCTTGCGCACCAGGGCCTGGCGCTCCGTGATGCCGGCTTCGAGCGTGCGGCGCAGACGCACCATGCGGATCGCCGCCCATCGCTGGGCGTGCACGTCGGTCAGCGAGGCGAACCAGCGCGTGTCGGCTGCCGAGGCCGGGCGGTAAGCGCGCAGCTCGCACCAGCGGAACACGCCGTCGCGGCGCAACACGCAGATGCGGAGGGAGCGCGCCGGAGGCTCGCCCGGCCGCGCTCTACCCAGCAGCGCCTGCACCCGGGGGACGACGTTGCTGCGCACGATCCTGTCCCAGCGGCGCTCGAACTCGTCATCGGGCGAGACGCCGGTGAACGCCAGGAAACTCGGATTCGCCTCGCGCCATTCGTCGGCCGAAGTCCCCGAGATCAGCATCATGGGCGCGAGGACACGGATGGCTTCGAGCTGCGACTCGGAGGCACTGCCTGAGTCGAAGCCATCCTCGTCTTGATGCGGGATCTGGGAGATTTGCGAAACCATGGGTGGCAATGGGAAACGGCAACGGCAGAAGACCTCGAACCCGCCGTCGGTTTCGAAGATGCCTGCAACTCTTCCCCGATTTTAGTCACCGACGCGCCATTTTGGGGCGCTGCCAGTAAAACTACTGGTATCGATCGGCGTCGTGCCCGGGTGGCGTCGTGCTCACGTGGGGGATCTCCCGGTTCTCCGGCTCGGCGGCTGATTCCGGCAAACGCACGGGACGTCGCCCGGCCCGGATCGCGGCACGTACTTTTCCGAGGTTCGCATTCCTTGCTGCATTCCGATAATCCCCGATACAGCGGGTTCGGGGCGGCGGTCGTCACCGGACGAGATCGCGATGACGACAGGAATGCCGGCATGGGATCGAGGCAAGGGAAGAATGGAAGCGCATTGATGTCCGACGCAGGAGACACCTGGCTTTCCACGCATGGTGAGGGCGCGGAGACGCAGCAGCTCGCGCTGCCGGGCCAGCCCCTGCTGACGACCGGCGACGGGATGCCGATCCGGGACAATCAGAACAGTCTGCGGACGGCCCCGCGGGGCTTCACCGTGCTGGACGATCAGGTCTATCTCGACAAGATCACGCACTTCGACCGCGAGAGGATTCCGGAGCGCGTGGTTAATGCACGCGGTGCGGGTGCGCATGGGTACTTCGAACTTGCCCATTCGCTCGCGCCTTACACCACGGCGAAAGTGCTGACCGAGGTGGGCGTACGGGTCCCCGTGTTCGCTCGCTTCTCCACCGTCGCCGGCGCGGCGGGCTCGGCCGATACCGTGCGCGACGTGCGCGGTTTTGCCGTCAAGTTCTACACGAGCGAGGGCAACTGGGATCTGGTCGGAAACAGCATTCCCGTTTTCTTCATCCAGGACGCGATGAAGTTTCCGGATCTCGTGCACGCGCTCAAGCCCGAGCCCGACCGGGGGTATCCCACGGCTTCGTCGGCACACGACACCTTCTGGGACTTCGTGTCGCTGATGCCGGAGACGATGCACATGCTTCTCTGGGTGATGAGCGACCGTGCGCTCCCGCGATCCTTCGCGATGATGGAAGGGTTCGGTGTGCACACGTTCCGCCTCATCGACGCGCGGGGGCAATCCACTTTCGTCAAGTACCACTGGCGTCCCGTGGCGGGCACCCAGACGCTGTTGTGGGACGAGGCGGTGCGCATCGCGGGCGCTGACCCCGACTACCATCGCCGGGACTTGCGCGAACTCATCGAGAGCGGGCTGTATCCCGCGTGGGATCTCGCCGTGCAGCTCTTCTCCGAAGCGGATGCCGAGACCTTTCCCTTCGATATCCTGGATGCCACCAAGCTGCTGCCGGAGGAAGTCGTGCCCCTGCGTGTCATCGGGCGCATGGTGCTCGATGCCAATCCGTCGAATGTCTTTGCCGAGGTGGAACAGGTGGCCTTCTGCCCGTCCCGCATCGTGCCGGGCATGGACCTCAGCAACGATCCGCTTCTCCAGGGGCGCGCCCTCTCGTACACCGACACGCAACTGCATCGCCTCGGCGGTGCCAACTTCCGACAGCTGCCCGTCAACCGGCCAAGATGTCCCGTGCATCACTTCCAGCGGGACGGACATTTTCAGGCGGACGTCCCGGCAGGGCGCACAGCCTACGAGCCGAACAGTCTCGGACCCGGGACGCCAAGGGCGTCGGCAGAGCGGGGTCAGCGCGCCCACGCGACGGTGAGCCACTCTGGGGAACGCGGTCGTGAACGCGAGGCGTCCTTCGCGGATCACTACACCCAGGCGAGGATGTTCTATCGCAGCCTCGTGGAGGTCGAGCAGCGCCACGTGATCGATGCGTTCGTGTTCGAGCTGTCCCACGTGGAGACGGTGACGATCCGGGAACGCGTGGTCGGCCATCTGCGCCAAGTCGATGACCGGCTCGCGCGCGCGGTGTCCGGCGGACTCGGACTTGGCCGCCTGCCGGAGCCGGCCGAAGTGGTCGTGGGTCCCTACGATGTGGACGCTTCGCCCGCGCTCAGTCTGCATCGCAAGGCGGCGCCGACGGTCAAGTCCCGAAGCGTGGCGATCCTGTTTTCGGAGGGAAGCGATGCGAGGACCCTCATCGCGGTCCGCGCAGCCCTGGAATTGCTGGGGGCGCGCGTGAAGCTGCTCGCCCCGAAAATCGGAGGGGCTGTCCTGTCGGACGGCACGCGCTGCGAGGCTGACGGCTGCCTGGACAGTGCGCCCTCCATCCTCTTCGACGCGGTGGTACTGCTTCTGACGGAAAAGGAGGCGAGAGCTCTTTCCGCCCACCCGAAGGCGCGTGCCTTCGTGCAGGACGCCTTCTCGCACCTGAAGGCCATCGCGCACGACGCGGGCGGTGCGCGGCTTCTCGAGGCGTCCGGCGTGGAGCGTGACCCGTTCGTGCTGCCCGTTACCCGCCTGGACGAATTCATCCAGTGCGCCGGGCGTCGCCGATTCGAGAGGGAAATCGGGAACCGGCAGGCGCTGTGATTCCGCCCGGTACGGGTTGCTCCGTCAGGCCGGGCGCGCGGCCTTCAGCGCCTGCCGGTCGATCTTGCCCGTCCCGGTCTTCGGCAGTTCGCTCAGATAGACGACGCTGCGGGGATACTTGAACGGCAGGAGTCGCGACTTGACGAAGGCCTGCAGTTCCGCGGTCGTCTTCGCATCGCCGGCGCGGTCGTCGCTCAAGACGACCCACGCCGCGAGTGACATCAGCCGGTTGGCGTCCTCGACTGCGAGCACCGCGCATTCACGAACGGACGGGTGTTCGGCGAGGCAGCGCTCCACTTCCACGGGCGTGACCCACTGGCCGCTCACTTTCACGAAGTCGTCGGCGCGCCCTTCGAAGGTGTAGAAGCCGTCGGCGTCCACGCTGAAGCGGTCCCCGGTCCAGATCCAGTCACCCCGCATGGTGTCGGCCGTCTTGTCGGGTCGGCGCCAGTAGCAGGGGGCCTGCGAGTCACCCCGGACCCAGAGGATCCCCGATTCGCCCGGTGGCACAGGGTGGCCGTCGGCATCGGTGAGCTTCAGTTCGTAGCCCGGCACGCGTGCCCCGCTCGCGCCGAGCACCTGGCGCTCGCGCGTGTTCGACAGATAGATGTGCAGGACTTCCGTCGAGCCCAGGCCTTCGATGATCGACAGCCCGGTGCGCCGCTGCCATTCCCGGAACACATCGCCCGACAGCACCTCCGCCGCCGAGATGCACAGGCGCAGGGAGCGGAGGTCGCGCGACTCTCCGCCCGGGTGGCCGATGAGCGCGTTGTACAGCGTGGGCAGGCCGAACAGGATGGTGGGCCGATGCCGTTCGATCACCCGGTACACGGACTCCGCATCCGGGCGTCCGGGATGCAGCACGGTGGTCGCACCCACCGAGAAGGGGAACGTGCACGAGTTGCCGAATCCGTAGGCGAAGAAGATCTTCGGCGGCGAGAAGACGATGTCGTCTTCGCGGATGTCCAGCACGTGGCGTCCGTAGCTCTCCTGCGTGTAGGGCAGGTCGTGCTGGAGATGCACGACCCCTTTCGGCCGACCTGTCGAGCCCGAGGAATACATCCACAGTGCCATCTCGTCGCGGTGCGTGTCGCACGCCGGAAGCTCTGCCGGGCGGCCGCTCACCCACTGTTCGAAACGATGCACGGTCGGCAAACCGAGCGCGGGCGAGTCTCCGTCGCCGACCACGACGACATGCCGCAGCCGCGTGGCAGCGAGAGACGGATGCGACAGAAGCCCCGCGTAGTCGGAATGCACCAGCGCGACTTCCGCCTGGCTGTCCGATACGAAGTACGCGACGAGATCCGGCGTGGAGAGCGTGTTCAGCAGCACGGGGACATAGCCCGCGCGTATCGCGCCGAACACCGCAGCCGGGTACTCGGGCGTGTCCGCGAGGAGGCAGATGACCCGTCCGCCGCGGGCGAGCCCCATTGCGGCAAGCCCGTTGCCGATGCGGGACGCGAGCTCGCACAGCTGTGCGTAGGTGAGGGTACGGTCGCCACAGACGACGGCCGCCTTGTCACCCCGGCCCGCGGCGAGATTGCCGAAAAGGATCTCGGACGCGTTGTAGCGCTCGCTCACGGAGAATCCGATCTCGATCGCACCGGGTGCATCTCGCGCGACGGGGTCGGCCACGATGTGCGGCGGCACCGACGGAGAGCGGGCGCGCTGCGCTTCGACCATCGCCATGAATTTCGGCGCCATCTGCGTGAGTCGCGCGTCGTCGATGCGGCCGCTCCGAGTCATGTAGCTGTGAGCGAGCTGCCAGGGTTCCGCGCGCATCTCGTCGGGGAAGCGCTCGTACCAGAAGGAGCTGCGGTTCGCCGCTGCGTGGAGTTTCTCCACGACGGGTCGGCGCGTCTTCTCGTACTCGGCCAGCGCGGCGGGCACGTCGTCGCCGACCGCCGCGAACGCGTGGTCGAGCGCGATGGCATCCTCGAACGCGAGGCGCGTACCCGAGCCGATGGAGAAGTGCATGGTCCGCAAGGCATCACCCATCAGCACCGCGTTGCCCGCCGTCCAGTGACCGTTGCTCACGATCGGAAAGTTGCGCCAGACCGACTTGTTGGAGATGAGCGGCTGCCCGCCGAGATCCGGCGCGAACACGCGCTCGCAGTAGGCGCGCGACTCGGCATCCGTCATGCGATCGAGGCCGGCGGCGTGCCACGTGGCGGCGTCGCATTCCACCAGGAACGTGCTCATCGTCGGCGTGTAGCGGTAGTGATGCGCGACGAAGTGACCATGCTCGTTCTCGCGGAACGTGAGCGACAGACATTCGAAGGGATGCGCGACGCCGTACCACGCGAACTTGTTGGACAGCCATTCGACTTTCGGCGCGAACGCAGGCTCGTAGGTGCGGCGGACCAGAGAGTTGAGCCCGTCGGCGCCGACCACGAGATCCGCCGGGCCGAGCTCCTCGAGTGCGGTGACGGCGCGGCCGTAGGTGATGCGCACGCCAGCGCCTTCGGCGAGCGTCTTCAGGAACGTGTTGAGTTCGAGACGGGCGATGGCCGAGAAGCCGTTGCCGTCGATGTCTACGCGCTGGTCGCGATGAACGATCCGCTGCATGGGCCAGGATTCGAGCCGCGGCAGGAGGGATTCGTAGAACTGCGGCGCATCGCGTTCGAGGAATGCCAGCCCGCCCTCGGAGAAGACCACGCCGAAGCCGAAGGTGGCGTCCGCCGGGTTCTGTTCGTAGACCTCCACCTGCCAGTGCGGATGCCGCCGTCTCGCAAGGTAGGCGAAGAGCAGGCCGGCAGGACCGGCGCCGAGGACGACAGCACGCATGGAGGACACCTCAGGATTCCGACCTCGTGCATGCTGCCTGCGCACGTCCGGAACGTCCAGAGTACCGGGTCAGCCGCGCGGCTCGCCGGGCGCGGACGTCGCCGGCGATTCCAGGCGGGCGGTCTCGACCACCCACGCCTTGAACGCCTTCACGTGCTCGGTAGCACGCGTGGCGGCCGACTCGACCAGGTAGTACGTCCGCGAGGAGACCTCGTCACGCTGAAACGGTGTCACGAGCTGGCCGTCGCGGATGAGATCGCGCAGCAGCGGATCGCGTCCGAGCGCCACGCCCTGACCGGCGACGGCTGCGTGGATCAGCTGATCGTAGTGGCTGAAGTGCAGCCGCCCCGCGGGATGGAAGTCCTGCAGACCCAGCGCGTGGAACCACAGATCCCAGTCGAGCCAGGCCGTGCGCGCGTCATCCATGTACAGGAGCACGTGGTCGCGGAGATCTTCCGGCGTGCGCAATGGTCGCTTCGGGTCGTCACGGAGTGCCGGCGAGCAGACCGGGAACACGGTCTCGCCGAACAGGGCGACATGACCGTCCGCCTGTTCCGCGGGGCCGTAGCGGATCGCGAGGTCGACGCCCGCGCGTTCGAGGTTCACCAGTTCGTGGCCCGTCGATAGGCGCACATCCACGCCCGGGTGATCCCGCGTGAAAGTCGCCAGCCGCGGAATGAGCCAGAGCGCTGCGAAGCCCGGCGTCGTCGTCACCGTCACCATTCGGGTGCCAGCCGCATGACGCAGCCGCTGGGCGGTGTCGTGCAGGCTCTGCAGGACTCCCTGGGTCACGCGGAAGAGGGCGTGACCGTCCTCCGTGAGCGCCAGTGCGCGGGTCTTGCGCTCGAAGAGGCGGGTGCCGAGGTCGGTTTCCAGTGCCTGGATCTGCCGGCTGACAGCCGACTGACTGAGGAACAGTTCTTCGCCAGCCCGGGTGAAGGACAGGTTTCTGGCCGCGGCCTCAAAGGCCAGCAGCTGATCCAGGGGCGGGACATCGTAACGGCGGCTACGCATGCGTTTCGTGCATCCGATGAATGACGAACGACCGTTTGTGAAGTGCCGTCTCCCTCCCGATACTGCAACTGTCGGGCGAAGGACGCGCGGTGTGACAGCCGGTGTTTACATGCCTGGAAATCATGCGTCAAGGAGGTGTCATGGATGCACTCAGAACCGATTGGACCCGCGTGGATCTGGCTGACGGGGAAGCCCGCAGCGCTTCGGCGGGGGAGGGAACCCGGGTCATTGCCCTGAGCGGGCATGTCTGGATCACCCAGGCAGGTGAGGACCGCGACGTCACGCTGTCGGCAGGTGACTCGGTCGTTCTGGCCAGCAACGGCGACACGGTGATCGAGGCGCTGGACGGGCCTGCCACCGTGCTCCTCGAGCCGGCGGTCGACGAGCAGCCCGGCCCTGACGGGATCCGCGGACTGCTCGCCAGGATCGAGACGGCGATCGAGCGTCAGGCATCCGGCCGAATCTGGGGGCTGTGACACTGCCCGCGATCCCGTAGCCCGGACGAGCGGCCGAAGGGACCGACTCCGGGAAATCGCTGCCGCGATACCGTAGCCCGGACGAGTGCCCGAAGGG
>CAZEDA010000103.1:0-10077 GCA_964510915.1 uncultured Rhodocyclaceae bacterium
TCATGCCCTTCTGCACGGCAGGCCTTTGCGAAAGATCCGCAAACCACGCCGCGACTGCGGGGAAATCCTCCAGCGCCACCTTGTGCCACTCGTGCCGGGCGACCCACGGATAGGTGGCCATGTCGGCGATCGAGTATTCATCCGCGAGGTAGCCGTGGCTGGAGAGATGCCGGTCGAGCACACCGTACAGGCGGCGTGTCTCCTTGCCGTAGCGATCGATCGCATAGGGCACCGGTTCCGGCGCGGCGCGCAGGAAGTGATGCACCTGTCCGAACATGGGGCCCACGCCCCCCATCTGGAACATCAGCCACTGCAGCGCCTCGTAGCGCTTGCGGAGATCCGCAGGCAGGAAACGGCCGGTCTTGCCCGCCAGATACACCAGGATGGCGCCGGATTCGAACAGCGTGAACGGCTTGCCGTCGGGACCATCGGAGTCGACGATCGCCGGGATCTTGGCGTTCGGATTGACGGCCAGGAACTCGGCCGTGTGCTGCGCGCCCTTGCCGATGTCGATCGCATGCGAGTGGTAAGGCAGGCCGCACTCCTCCAGCATGATGGATACCTTCCGGCCGTTCGGTGTGCCCCACGTGTACAGGTCGATCATGGTGTGTCGCGTCTCCGGGATGACTCGCGGTGGAATGGAACTCGGTGGGCGATGTTACTCCGCGAACGACTGGCGGACGGCGTCGATGCGGGCTTCGCGGATGCCGGCGGCGATGAGGTCGCCGCGTCCTGCCTTGCGGGCAATCGCTTCGGTGTCGATGCCCGCGGCGCGCGCCAGTGCGGCACGCAATCGGCGAGCGGGAGGGTACGCGTCACGAGAGTCGCCGTCCTCGATGGCCACGGCCCAGAGCGCGAGATCGAATCGCTGCGTGCGACGGAAGGCGTCGGCGCGGTAGAAGAGCTCGACGGCTTCCTCGGACGACAGCGATGCCGCGGCACGGATCGTCGTGGCATTGCCGCTGCAGACGATCGCGAGATCGCGGCAATCGGTGGGAACGCGAAGGCGCTCGCACAGCGGTTCGATTGCGGCGCCCAGACGATGGGAGGCAAGTGCGAACCGCAGCGCGAGCGGCGCGTCCTGCGCGGCGGCACGATCGAGCGTCGCAAGCGTGTCGCGCGCAACCGCATGGCGGGCATCCACGGCCGCAGCCCACTCGGGAGCGATACGCGCTAGCGCACCGCACTCTGCGAGCACATCGAACATCACGGACGGGCGCACTTCCATGAGGCCGCGCGAGATCTCCTGCCACACCCGCTCGGCCACGAGGTGGTCGACTTCTCCCGTATCCACCATGTGGCGCATCAGGGCGGCGGTGTCCTCCGCGACCGTGAAGCCGAAGCGCGCGGCGAATCGCGCGACCCGGAGAATGCGCACCGGGTCCTCGATGAACGCCGGACTCACGTGCCGCAGGACGCCTGCGCGGAGATCCTTCTCCCCGCCGAACGGATCGATGAGCGTCCCGTCATCGGCGCGCGCCATGGCGTTGATCGTGAGATCGCGCCGCGCGAGATCCTCTTCGAGACTCACGTCGGGATCGGCCTGGACCACGAAGCCCTTGTAGCCGCGACCGCTCTTTCGCTCGGTCCTCGCCAGGGCGTACTCCTCCTGCGTCTGCGGATGCAGGAACACCGGGAAGTCCTTGCCCACGGCGCGAAAGCCGAGATCGGTCATCTGCTCGGGAGTGGCCCCCACCACGACGTAGTCGTGATCCTTCACGGGCTGTCCGAGCAGCTCGTCGCGTACTGCGCCGCCGACGCGGAAGATCTTCATCGGCCGCTGCCGGAATTGGGGGAGGCGGGCGAGCGCATCACCGCCCCGCCCGGCCCCGGAAAGCGTCGTAGCGGGCGCGCGAGCGGCGGTCGGCGAGATACACCGGCGCGATGGACTCCAGCGCGGTTGGCGCGAAACCGAATTCGGTCGGGAAGGCGCAGCCGCATACATTGGGCTTGCTCATCGATGCGAGATTGTCGCGCGTCATCAGCGAGCCCGGGAGTATCTCCAGCATCAGCGCCTGCAGGTAGGCCAGCGGCCCCGGCAGCGGCACGATGGTTCTCGAGACCCCGATGACACGGCACACATAGGCCACGAGTTCGCGCAGCGTGTACTGCGTCGGGCCGCACAGTTCGTAGGTCTTGCCGAAGGTCGACGGCAGCGCGAGGCTGTCCGCGAAGGCGCGGGCGACGTCTTCCACGTAAACGGGCTGGAACCGTGCCGATGCTCCGCCCAGCGGCAGCAACGGGAACAGCCGGGCGAGTCCCGCGAACAGGGACAGGAAACTGTCGCCCGGCCCGAAGATCACCGACGGGCGGAACACCGTGACCGCGACCCCGTGCGCCGCGGCCTTGCGGGCGGCTTCTTCGCCCAGGTGCTTCGATTTCAGATATTCGCTGGGGCCAGATGCGTCCGCACCGAGAGCGCTCATGTGCAGCAGACGGGGGACGCCGGCATCGCGGCAGGCTGCCGCCACCTTGGCGGGGAGCTCGACGTGATTGCGCGCAAATCCGTTCCCCCGACGATCGTGCAGCACGCCCACCAGATTGATGACGGCATCGCATCCGGTCACGAGGCGCCGCAATGACTGCGGATCGTGGATGTCCGCGAAGACGAGTTCGACCGTGGGCAGCAGGATGAGGTCGGCCTTGGCGCGTTCCCGCAGGCGCGTGGGGATGCGCACGTCCACGCCGCGCGCCGCGAGGATCTCGGCGAGATGGCGGCCGACGAAGCCACTGCCGCCAAGGATGCATACGGTCTTCATGTTCATGGAGGAAGGGTCTCGGGCAAGGGGCGGTGCGCCGCACCGCGGAGGCCGGACGGATCAGCCGCCGGCGCGCGGCTGTACCACGCCGATTCTTTCGGTGAGCGACTCCATCTGCCGGCCGAACAGACGGGCGTACTGAGCTGCGTTGGACATGACCTTGCGGACGTAGTCGCGCGTTTCGGAAAAGGGGATCGTGTCGATGTAGATGGCGCCTTCGAGCGGCACGTCGCCGCGCCACGTCTGCGCGCGCCGGGCACCGGCGTTGTACGCCGCGGACGCGAGCACCGGGCTGCCGTCCAGCTGCACGAGCATCTGCTTGAGATAGAACGTCCCGAAGTTCACGTTCGTGTCCGGGTCGTGTTCCGATCCCTGCCGCCAGCCCTTGATGCCGAGCTTGCCGGCGATCCAGCGCGCCGTGCCCGGCATGATCTGCATGAGGCCCGAGGCACCGACGCTCGACCTTGCCGACGGATTGAAGCGGCTCTCCTGCCGCACGAGCCCGTAGAGCCAGGCTTCATCGACGTCGAACTCCCGGGCGCGGGCGCGCAGGAGATTCTCATACGGCGTCGGGTAGCGGAGATCCATGTTCGTGAGCGTCTTCGTGCGCTCCGCCGTGTTGATCGCGCGTTCCCACCAGCCTTCCCGTCGCGCGAGTTCGGCCGCGGCGAGCAGCCGCTGGTCATTCATGTCGCGCACGGTCCAGATCCATTCGAGGTTGCCCTCGTAGCGCATGCCGAGGCGATAGAAGGCGAGCGCGCGCTGCAGTCCCGGCGTGCCTGCCGCGGCGGTCACCTCGTCTTCGCCGGGCTTGTAGCTCGTCGGCGCGGGGCCGACCATCGGACCGAGAGCTTCCGACGCAAGCTGCCCATGGAAATGATGTTCGCCCGCGAGGCTTACGAGAATGGCCACGCCCTCGGATTCCTTGCCGGTTTCCTTGAGGCAGCGGGCACGCCAGTAGCGCCACACGGGCCGCTCGCGGGCCTCCGGCCCCAGGGAGTCCAGCGTCTTGAGCAGTTCCGGCCAGGCGCGTTCCCGCAGCGCCGCCCGGGCGCGCCACTCGAGCTGTGTGTCGTCCAGCCGCGTGTCGCCGGCCTTGCGGAACCAGTCCAGTGCCCGCGGTGCGTGCTTGCGTGCCCCCACCAGTGCGATCTGGCTCCAGCCGAACTCGCGATCGTCCTTGGCGAACCTGCCTTCCATGTCGCGCCAGATTTCCGCCGCGCGTTCGGGCAGATCGGAGGCGACACGCCCCAGTGCATACAGCGCGATCTCGCGATGGGCGCGCGTCTGCAGGGCAAGCTTGGGGGACGTCAGATAGCGCGTTGGGTTCCCGGCTGCGGCATCCAGCTGTTTCGCGTTCACCGGATTCCAGCCGGAGACGCGCTGCGCGAGGAAGCGGGCGAGCGACGGATTGCCGGCCTGCAGGGCGAGACGGATGCGTTCCCAGACGTCCGCCTCCTTCAGCAGCCCGGCCGCGAACATCGCCTCGAAGACCGGGGCGCAGGTATCGGGGAGTTCCTTGCCCGACAGCCAGAGGCCGCGGTGTGCCGCGAGCGACTTGGGGTCTGACGCACGGGCGGACTGGATCTTCAGGCACTGCAGTTCCTGATCCGGGTCGACCATCGCCGGCCATTCGCGGTCGAAAGGTTCCCACAACTGGCGCTTGCCCACGACGCGGAGCCAGTCGCCGCGCAGACGATTTGCGATCAGCTGGCCGTCGTAGCGGGTCAGGAAGGCGCGCACGTCGGCCTCGGGCAGTTCGGTGAGTCGCGGACGGAGCAGCCACAGTTCCGCATAGGGCAGGAGCGGATGATTGCGCAGGCCTGCCGCAGCTCGCTCCAGTCTCGGCAGGTCGTTGCGCTGAGCCGCCTCGCGGGCAGCGAGGAAGTCCTCGTCCCCCTGCATGGCCAGGGAAGGCAGGGCGAGGAAGATCAGCGCGAGGGCGAGCAGCCGGCGGAGCATCAGAGGAACAGGCGGAACGCGGGGTTGCCGGTTTCGTCCCAGTGGGGATAGTTGAGTTCCCGGAGGAAACGCCGGAACGCCGCGCGTGTGTGGGGCGGCACCTGGATGCCGCACAGCACCCGGCCGTGGTCCGCGCCGTGATTGCGATAGTGGAACAGGCTGATGTTCCACTCGTGGCTCATGGCATCGAGGAAGCGCATGAGCGCGCCGGGGCGTTCGGGAAACTGGAACCGGTAGAGCAGCTCGTGGGCGACCGTCGGCGCGCGCCCGCCCACCAGATGGCGGACGTGGAGCTTTGCCATTTCGTTGTCGCTGAAATCCTGTGCCTTCAAGCCGGCCTCGTTCAAGGTGCGCAGCAACTGCCGCGTTTCGTCACGCCCGTTCACCTGGACGCCGACGAACACATGCGCTTCTTCGGCATCGGCGTAGCGATAATTGAATTCCGTGACGTTGCGCCGGCCCAGAAGATGGCAGAAGCGCTTGAAGCTGCCGGGTTGCTCGGGGATGGAGACCGCCAGCACGGCCTCCCGTCTCTCGCCGAGTTCGGCCTGCTCGGCCACGAAGCGCAGCCGGTCGAAGTTCATGTTCGCGCCGCAGGCCACGGCAACCAGGTTGCGGTCCCGCACCCGGCGGCGTTCCACCCAGGCCTTCGCGCCGGCCACGGCCAGCGCGCCAGCGGGCTCCAGGACGGTCCGGGTGTCCTCGAATACGTCCTTGATGGCAGCACAGATCGCGTCGTTGTCCACCAGGACCATTTCGTCGACGACCTCCCGGGCGATCCGGAACGGTTCCTTGCCCACCTGCTTCACGGCCACGCCATCCGCGAACAGCCCCACGGCCGGCAGGCGGATCCGGCGTCCTGCCTTGAGAGACCGGGTCATGGCATCGGAATCCACCGGCTCGACGCCGATGATGCGCACGCCCGGCCGGACCCGCTTCACATAGGCGCCGATGCCGGAAATGAGACCGCCGCCGCCCACTGCGATGAAGATGGCGTCGAGGGGGCCGCTGTGCCGCAGCAGGATCTCCATGCCGATGGTGCCCTGTCCCGCAATGACATCCGGGTCATCGTAGGGATGCACGAAAGTGAGGCCCTTTTTCGCCGCGAGGCCCCGCGCATGCGCATAGGCGTCGTCATAGGAATCGCCTGCGAGGACGACTTCGGCACCGCGGGCCGCGACGGCGTCGACCTTGATGCGGGGCGTCGTCACCGGCATCACGATCACCGCGCGGCAGCCGAGGTGGCTCGCGGACAGCGCGACGCCCTGGGCATGGTTCCCGGCGGACGCCGCGATCACACCCCGTGCCCGGGCGGCCGCGGGCAGGCCGGCCATCTTGTTGTAGGCCCCGCGGATCTTGAAGGAGAAGACCGGCTGCAGGTCTTCGCGCTTCAGGAGCAGGGTATTGCCCAGCCGGGCCGAGAGCAGGGGCGCGCGCTCCAGCGGGGTCTCGACGGCGACGTCGTAGACCCGGGCATTGAGAATGCGCGCCAGATAATCGTGTGCCATGGAATTGGGAGTCACTGCGACCTGCAAGCGTAGCAGTGCCGGCCCGCCCCGGAAAGCCGTGTTATTTGAGCATGTACTCACTTGTCGCTATGCTGCGGGCGTACGAACCGCAAGGGGATCGGCTTCCCCGCCTGAAGCAATGGATCAGAACGCAATGAAAGCGGCCGCGGCGCGCGCGGCAATCGCCTATGTCCCGGCAGGCTCCGTCGTCGGCGTCGGCACCGGCTCGACCGCGAACCACTTCATCGACGCCCTGGGCGAGATCCGGGACCGGATCGAGGGCGCGGTGGCGAGTTCCGAGGCGACCGCTGCCCGGCTGAAGGGCCTGGGCATTCCCGTTCTCGAACTGAACGACGTGTCCGAACTGCCGGTCTACGTGGATGGCGCGGACGAGATCACGGCGAACCTGGCCATGATCAAGGGCGGGGGCGGGGCGCTCACCCGGGAGAAGATCGTGGGCGCGGTGGCCGGGAAGTTCGTCTGCATTGCCGATGATTCCAAGCTGGTGGATGTCCTCGGACGATTCCCGCTTCCTGTGGAGGTGATCCCCATGGCGCAGGCGCACGTGGCCCGACAGCTGGCGAAGCTGGGGGGGCAGCCGGCGCTGAGAGCAGGGTTCCGCACCGACAACGGGAACATCATCCTGGACGTCCGGGGGCTTGCGATCGTCGATCCGGTCGGGCTGGAGTCCGAGATCAACCAGATTGCCGGGGTCGTCACCGTGGGGTTGTTTGCACGGCGTCCGGCCGATGTCCTGCTGCTGGGGACGGCGGGCGGCGTGGAGACCCGGGTCGGTCCGGCCTGATCCTTGCCAGTGTCCACCATGAAATCGTCATCAAGTCCGTTTAACCTGCGCCGAAGAGGGCGAACCGGCCAGTCACTTTCCATGAGGCGCCCCAGTCATGACCAACGCTGAACACACCTCCAAGCAGTTCGATGCGGAACTCGAGGCGCTGCGCGCCCGGGTGCTGCAGATGGGTGGGCTCGTGGAGGAGCAGATCCGCCTCGCCCTGGAAGCGCTCGTATCCGGCGACCACGAACTCTGCACCTCGGTCGAAAGCAATGACCACCGTGTGAACGGGCTCGAGGTCGCCCTCGACGAGGACTGCAGCACGATCATCGCGCGGCGCCAGCCCGCCGCCGGCGACCTGCGGATGATCATGACGGTCGTGAAGACCATCACCGACCTCGAGCGCATCGGCGACGAGGCGGCCAAGATCGCCCGCATGGCGAAGCTCATCAATTCGAGCGACCGCCTCATGCAGCCGCGGTTCAACGAGATCCGCCGCATGGGCGGCATCGCCACCGAGATGCTGCGCAAGGCGCTCGACTCGTTTGCCCGGCTGGACCTCTCCGCCTCCGGCGAGGTGGTCCGTCAGGATCAGCTCGTGGACGACGAGTTCCGGGCGATCATCCGTCAGCTCATCACCTTCATGATGGAGGATCCCCGGACCATCTCGGCCTCCATCGAGATCCTGTTCATCGCCAAGGCGATCGAACGCATCGGTGACCACGCGAAGAACATCTCCGAATACGTGATCTACATGGTCAAGGGCAAGGATGTCCGCCATGTGAGCGTCGAGGAGATCGAACGCGAGATCATGACCTGATCGGGGATCGTTCCGGGGACCACGCATGGGGGCAGGGGCGGCCGCTTCGAAGGCCAGGGCACCGCAGGAGCACCGGCAGGAGCACGAGGTGCTCGCCGCGGTCGACCTCGGGTCCAACAGCTTCCGGCTGCAGGTCGGTCGGGTGGTGGAAGACCAGATCTATCCGCTCGATTCCCTGCGCGAGGCCGTGCGCCTCGCTGCCGGGCTCACGCCGGAGAAGCTTCTCGACGAGGCGGCGCAGCAGCGCGGTCTGAATGCCCTGAAGCGGTTCGGCGAGCGCCTGCGCGGCTTTTCCCCGGCGGCAGTGCGTGCCGTGGGCACCAACACTCTGAGAGTCGCCAAGAACGCCCGCGAATTCCTGCTGCGCGCCGAGCACGCGCTGGGCTTTCCGATCGAAGTCGTGGCCGGCAAGGAAGAGGCGCGGCTCATCTACCTGGGGGTGTCCCACAGCCTGCCGCCCACTGCCGAGCGCCGCATGGTCGTCGACATCGGCGGCGGCTCCACCGAGTTCATCATCGGCTCCGGGTACCGTCCCCAGAAGCTCGAAAGCCTCTACATGGGCTGCGTGAGCTACACGCTGCGCTTCTTTCCCGATGGTCGGATCACCAAGAACGCGCTCCGACAGGCCGAGCTGGCCGCGCGCATCGAGATCCAGACGATCGAGAGCGAGTTCTCCACGGGTCACTGGGCCCAGGCGGTCGGATCCTCCGGCACAGCCCGCGCCATCGCCGACCTGCTCATCGCCCACGGGTGGGGGGACGGCAGCATCACGGACGAGGGGCTCGACCGGCTCCGCGCGCAACTGCTGCGTGTCGGCGAGGTCGATCGCGTGGCCTCCCTCGGTCTGAAGGCCGACCGCGCCACCGTGCTGCCCGGCGGCTTCGCCATCATGGCGGGCATCTTTGCGGAACTCGGCGTCGAGCGCATGAGCCTCGCGAACGGCGCCATGCGTCAGGGCATCCTGTACGACATGCTCGGGCGCTTCCACCATCGCGACATGCGCGATGCGACCGTCCGGCAGTTCGCGAAGCGCTACCACGTGGATCTGCAGCAGGCGCGCCGGGTGGAATCGCTGGCGATCGATCTCTTCACCGCCCTGGCCGGCAAGCGCGGTGACGACGACAGCGCCCGTCAGGTGCTGACCTGGGCCGCGAGTCTGCACGAGATCGGGCTGATGGTCGCCCACACCGGCTACCACAAGCATTCGGCCTACATTCTCGGCAACGCCGACATGCCCGGCTTCTCGCGCATGGAGCAGGCCCACGTGGCGCTTCTGGTCCTGTGCCATCGGGGCACGCTGGAAAAGGCCAAGCCGCTCGTCACCGAGAGCATCGACTGGACGCTCATCATGGCACTGCGGCTGTCCTGCCTCTTCCACCGGACCCGCACGCCGGTGGAAGTGCCCGTGCTCGACGCCACGGCCAAGGACAAGCGCTTCGAACTGAAGCTGCCGTCGTCCTGGCTCAAGCGCTACCCGCTCACGGCGGCTGCCCTGAAGAGCGAGGTCCGCGAGTGGCGCAATCTCGGTTTCGAACTGCGCATTCCCGAGCTCGATTCGATGACCATCGAGGTCGATCCGGCCCAGGACTGACTTCCTGCGCGATCGCCGGGACACCGTCCGCGGCAGGTGGTGATCGTCGAACTTCCCGCGATCCGTTACGCTCTCGGCAGCCGTCCCGCCGGAACACTATCGAACAAGGAAACGTCCACGATGGAATGGTTCAACTGGATCCACGACCCGCAGGCGTGGGTCGCCCTCGCGACACTCGTGGCCATCGAGATCGTCCTGGGCATCGACAACATCATCTTCATCTCGATCCTGGTGGGCCGCCTGCCGGAGGAGCAGCGCAACCTGGCGCGCACACTGGGACTGAGCGCGGCCATGGTGTCGCGCCTCGTGCTTCTGCTCACGCTCGCCTGGATCATGCGGCTCACCGCACCGCTCATCGAAATCATGGGGCGCGAGATCTCCGGACGGGACCTCATCCTCATCGGCGGCGGCCTTTTCCTGCTCTGGAAGAGCGTCCATGAGATTCACAACTCCCTCGAAGGGACGGAACACGGGCACGGTCCCGCGCCGGCACAAGCCACCTTCGCAAGCGTGCTTGCGCAGATCGCGGTCATCGACATCATTTTCTCGCTCGACTCCGTCATCACGGCCGTGGGCATGGTCGATCACATCGGCGTGATGGTCCTGGCCATCGTCATCACGGTGGGGGTGATGATGTTCGCGGCGCG
>CAZEDA010000104.1:0-9879 GCA_964510915.1 uncultured Rhodocyclaceae bacterium
TCTACCAGTCGGGGGGAGCCTTCGGCTTTCGCGACCAGCTGCAGGACACCATGGCGCTGGTCCACGTTCAGCCAACGCTGGCGAGGAACCATCTGCTGCTGTGCGCGAGCCGGCAGTTCGTCGAGGGCGATGTCCAGCACTGGTGGCATCCGCCCTCCGGACGCGGTGTGCGGACGCGCTGCTCCGACGACTACCTGTGGCTGCCGCTCGCGGCGTGCCGCTACGTCCAGATCACCGGGGACGCCGCTGTGCTGGACGAGGAGGCGGGATTTCTCGAAGGCCGCGCCGTGAACTCGGAGGACGACTCCTACTACGACCTCCCGGCCCGGTCTGCGGAAACGGCGTCCGTCTACACCCACTGTGTGCGCGCGATCCGTCACGGCTGGCGCTTCGGCACGCACGGCCTGCCGCTCATAGGCTCCGGGGACTGGAACGACGGCATGAATCTGGTCGGTGTCCGGGGCCAGGGCGAGAGCGTCTGGCTCGCGTTCTTCCTTTGTGACGTGCTGAGGAAATTCGCGCCTTTGGCCCGAACCCGTGGCGACCATGACTTCGCCGACGAATGCGACGCGGTGCGCACCCGGTTGAGCCGCGACATCGAAACGCACGCATGGGATGGCGACTGGTACCGTCGTGCGTACTTCGACGATGGCACCCCCCTAGGGTCGAAACTCAACGTCGAATGCCGCATCGATTCCATCTCGCAGAGCTGGGCTGTGCTGTCCGGCGTTGGCGACCCGGCGCGGACTCGACAGGCCATGAGCGCCGTCGAGGAGCACCTCGTGAACCGGACCGAGGGAATCGTGAAGCTCCTCGATCCGCCGTTCGACACGGCCCCGATGGATCCCGGCTACATCCGCGGCTACGCACCCGGGGTGCGGGAGAACGGCGGCCAGTACACGCACGGCGCCGTATGGACCGCCATGGCGTTCGCGGCCCTGGGGGACGGCGAGCGGACCTGGGAACTGCTGTCCCTCATCAACCCCGTGAACCACGGAAACTCCCGCGATGCCGTGGAGACCTACAAGGCCGAGCCCTATGTGATCTCGGCGGACGTCTACGGCTGTCCGCCCCATGTGGGGCGCGGAGGGTGGAGCTGGTACACCGGCTCAGCGGGCTGGATGTATCGCCTGGTGCTGGAATCGCTGCTGGGATTGCATCGGGAGGGCGACAGGCTGCGCATCGAGCCCTGCATCCCGGCCGCCTGGCCGGGATTCCGGATGCAATACCGCTTCGGCACGGCGACCTATCTCATCGAGGTGTCTCGCGAGTCGCCCGACGGCGGCGATCACCGCAGCGTGACGCAGGTCTCTCTGGACGGCCGCCTCCTGGCGGATGGCAGGGTGCCGCTCGAGTCGGACGGCGCGCGCCACGGGGTGCGGGTCGTGCTGCCCGCACCCTGACGGGCCACCCATTCCACTCCGCTATCGCGCGTCGCTGGCTCAGGCGGCAAGCCTGAGCGCCCCTTCGCGGGCAATCCCTGCCTGATCGAGGGCTTGCCGGAGTCGGGCAATCTCCGCGTCCGTGATCTTCACCAGCGGCGGCCGGACCACGGCCTTGTCGATCCGGCCGAGCAGCACGAGCGCCTCCTTCATGCGGTTGTGCATGTCCAGGAAGGGCGGCGCGTAGAACACCTGTGAGAGCGGCACGATGCGATCGTTGAGGGATTGAGCAAGCTTGAGATCGCCGGCCCGGATCGCCCGGAACAAGGCGACCTGCAGGTCGGCGATGACACTGCCGGCACCGGACAGGAGTCCGTCGGGCTGCATGGTGAGCGAGGCCATCAGCCATGACGAATGGGTCGTGAGCACACTCACCGGGCGCGGCAGGGTCTGGAAGGTGCGGATATGCCGTTCATGCAGCATCGCGTCGTTCGACCAGTCCTTGATGGCCCGGATGCTGGGAACCTCGTCGAACAGCCGCAGGAGCGTATCGAAGGGATAGCCCAGGCCGCCGGCCATGGGGTACTGGAACACGATGATCGGCAGCCCGGAAGCGTCGGCGATACGGCGGAAATGGGCGATCGCCATCTCGGGTCGAAGCTGACCGCCCATCGCCATGCTGTTCGGGGGGAATACGAGAAGCGCCGAGGCGCCCTCCGCCTCGGCCATGGCAGCGAGGCGCGCAGCCTCTATGCTGCCATCGGCATACACTCCGCTGATGAGCGGCACCCGGTCTCCGACTTCGTCGAGCGAGGCCGCGAGAATCTGCTGCTGTTCCGCGAACGTGCACGCGTGCACCTCCGAGGCGTGACCGTTGACCGTGATCGCCGTGATGCCGTCGACCTGCGCGCAATCACGCAGGTGCCGGCGGGTCTGTCGCTCGTCGATGGCGAGATCGTCGTCGAGCACGAGCAGCGTGGCCGGAATGACTCCGGCGGGACGAAAGTTCTGGAAGCGGCTCATCGGTGCGTTTCCCTGGCGAGGAACTGACCGCGGATTGTAACCACGGCTACCTTCCCTGGACGGTAATCCGTCCCCCGGGGCGCCCGCGCGGATTTCCGTCCGCTCCGTCGACCCGCTAAAGTGTCATCCTCGAACACAAGGCGCGCACCGCCGGGAGGATCTCACCATGAAAACCGCATTCCGCATCCGGGGGCTGCTGCTCGCCCTGGGTCTGCAACTGGCTGCCGCCGGCGCTTCGGCCGGCACCATCAAGGTGGCGCACATCGATCCGCTGAGCGGCCCGTTCGCCCTCGTCGGGGAGAGCGCGAGCCGGATGCTCCAGGCGTCCGTGGACGAAATCAACGCGCGCGGCGGCGTGCTGGGCGGCGACAAGTTCGAACTCGTCCACTTCGACAGCAAGAGCAGCCCGCAGGAAGCGGTGCTGATCCTGAAGCAGATCATCGATTCGGACATCCGCTTCGTGTCGATGTACTCCGGCTCCCACATCGCCCACGCGCTGATCGAGGCGATCAACAAGCACAACAGCCGCAATCCGGACAAGTCGGTCATCCTGCTCAACATCTCCGCGCAGGACCCGCCCCTCACCAACGAGAAGTGCAGCTTCTGGCATTTCCGCTGGGAGCCCCACACCGACATGCGCGTCAATCTGCTGACGGACTACCTCGTCAAGCTGAAGGGCACGCCGAAGGTCTACCTGATCAACCAGGACTATGCCTTCGGCCAGGCCATCAGCCGTGCCGGCAAGGAGATGCTCGCTGCCAAGCGACCGGACATCAAGGTCGTCGGTGACGATCTGCATCCGCTCGGCAAGGTGAAGGATTTCGCGCCCTACATCGCGAAGATCAAGGCGTCGGGTGCCGATGCGGTGATCACCGGCAACTGGGGACCCGATCTGTCACTGCTCGTGAAGGCCGGCAAGGACGCGGGGCTGGACGTGGTGTACTACACGTTGAACGCCAACAACGCCGGCGTGCCGAGTTCCATCGGCAAGTCGGGCGAGAACCACATCCGCCAGGTGATGGCCTGGCACCCGAACATCGCCGAGAACAAGCTCGAGGCGTTCGCCAACGCCTTCAAGGTTCGCTACAAGGAAGACATGTGGCTCAACCTGCCCAAGCTGTCGATGGACATGCTGGCGAAGGCCATCGACACGGCGCGCTCCACCGATCCCGTCAAGGTGGCGAAGGCGCTGCACGGCATGAAGTTCCAGGGTGACACGGGCGAGGTGTGGATGCGCCCGGACGACCATCAGCTCATCGGGCCTCAGTACATCGCGACGTTCACGAAGGCCGGCGGGCCGGTCAAGTACGACTCGGAGGGCACGGGCTTCGGCTGGCGTACCGATGTGCGCATCGAAGCAAAGGATGTGGCTCTGCCCACGACCTGCAAGATGGAAGTGCCGAAGTAGCGGGAGCCTTCCTTAGGCTGCTCCGAGCGCGAGCTCGGGGGATTGTGCCGGCTCGAGGGCCGCGCGCGCCCGGATCTGTTCCGCCAGGAACCGTGCATCGCGCGCCACGCCCGAAAAGCGGCCCGACCCCCACGTGTGCAGCCAGGGCAGCCCGAGGAAATACAGTCCGGGCTGCCCGGTCACGCCACGCACGTGACTCGGATGACCCCGCCCCGTGAACACCGGGAGGTCGACCCAGGCGAAGTCCGGCGTGAAGCCGATGCACCAGACGATCGCCCCGATGCCCGCGGCGACCGGATCGAGTTCGGTCCTCTCCCCTTCGGGTGTCCAGACGGGCGTGTAGACGCCGCCGGGGGGCGCGTCGAGGCCCGCCTTCTCGATGAACTTGTCGATGCTCGCGTTGATGCCGTTGTAGATGCTGTCGGCGTGATCCAGATTCTCGACGAGGTTGGCCTTGAAGCGCAGGCACCGGCCGTCGAAGTCCTCCAGCTGGCCGAACAGTTCCATGCCCTCCAGCGCGAAGCGGCGCAGATCGATGTCCCGCCCACCGTCGCGGCCGGTGACGTAATGGTTGGTGTTGTCGCGAACGCCTTCCTTGAGGGGATGCTTTTCGACCGGCATCTCGTAGTAACCCATCTCGGCCAGCCAGTCGACGACATCCTTGCCCCGATAGAAGCGCGCACATCGCGGCGCATCGCCCGTGGCCATGTAGACCTTGCGTCCCGCGAGATGGAGGTCCTCCGCGATCTGTGCGCCGGACTGCCCGGAACCCACGACCAGCACGGCTCCCTCCGGCAGAGCCTCCGCGCTGCGGTAGTCCGCCGACTGCACCTGGACGATACTCGCAGGAATGCGCTCGGCCATCCGCGGGACGATCGGCGTGTGGTAGCCGCCGGATGCCACGACGACCTGATCGGCGGTGAAGTCGCCGCGAGTAGTGCTGAGGTGGTAGCCGCCGCCGGGCCTCGCACTGAGGCGCCGGACGGCGACACCCTCGAGGATGGGAGGCTTCACATGCCGCGCGAATCCGTCGAGATAGTCGATGATCTCCTGCCGGACCATGAAGCCGTGGGGATCATCGCCCCGGTAGGGATAGTCGGGAAGCGCGCACTGCCAGTTGGGCGTGACGAGGCAGAAGCTGTCCCATCGCTGCGTGCGCCAGGTGTGCAGGGCGGCGTGCTTCTCGAGCACGAGGTGGTCGATGCCGACCTGCTGCAGGCAGTAGCTCATCGACAGGCCGGCCTGACCGCCTCCGACGATGATCACGGCGTGATGGGGTGCGGGCGATTCGATTGCCATGGAATGGTTCCGGTGGTCTGAGGAGCGGCGGCGCGTGCGCGGTTCGCCGCGAATGTCATTCTTCGAAGGCAAGCACCGCGACAGCGGCTTCCGGGCGCGACTCGAAGCGCTGCGCGTGCGACTCCAGCTCGGCCAGCTGGTCCATGGCGGCCGAGCACGCGAAGCCGTACTTGGCCCGCACTCTTTCCGACGCGATGTTCAGCGCCTCCCGGGCGCGCTGCATGAACTCGGGCAGCAGATACTCCTGGCCCGGCTGGAAGTAGTCCTTGATGACCAGCGACGGGGAATAGCAGTCGAGTTCGGTGTCGTCCGGCAGGCGGACGCGGAAGCGCATTTCAGGCATGGATGGGCTCGCGGTTCGTGTCAGGTGGTGCAGACGGTTCGTTGGCGTTCGAGGTGCTGTTCGTAGACCTCGATGTGCCGCGCCGCGCTGGCCGCCCACGAAAAGCTCTGGAGCAGGGGCTCGGCCGCCTGGCGGAGGAGCGGACCGCATGTTGCGGTGACTGCCGTCTCCATGGCGCTTGCGATCGATTGCGGATCCTCCGGGTCGGCCCAGTGGCAGAGGCTGTCGTCGAGATACTCGGTGAACGGCGCGATGCGGGAGACGACGATGGGCCTGCCGGAGGCCAGTGCCTCGAGCACTACCAGACCGAAGCCCTCCTTCACCGACGGCATAAGGACGACGTCCGCGAGGCGAAACAGGGACGGCATATCGGCGTCGTCGATCCGTCCGAGAATCTCCACGGCCGCGCCGGGACCGCTTGTCAGACCGCTCTCGCGCAGGGCCTCATCGAAACGTCGCGCATACGTGCTGTGG
The DNA here is from genome assembly GCA_964510915.1 of uncultured Rhodocyclaceae bacterium. Taxonomy (GTDB): domain Bacteria; phylum Pseudomonadota; class Gammaproteobacteria; order Burkholderiales. The sequence continues at coordinate 5,930 of CAZEDA010000104.1, forward strand.
TCGAGCAGACTGGCGCCGCCGGCGATGATCAGCCGGGCCCGCGGGTGCCGGGCCCGAACCCGCACAAAGGCCTGCAGGCTTCGGAGCGTGTTCTTGCGGCCCTCGACGCCGCCGACTGTGAGGAAGATCGGTCCCTCACCCGGCTTCAGGCCGAGGCGCATGGCCACGAGGGTATCGCGCTCGTCGGCGCGGGGGCTGTAACGGGCCGCATCCACACCGTTGCTTACCCTGTGCACCGGAATGCCGTACTCGCGATGGATGCGCTCGCACCAGGTGTCGCTCACGCACAGGCAGGTAGAGGCGCCGAGAACAGCACGTCGCTGCCAGGCTGCGAGCCGGCTGTCCGCGAAGTCGTCGAGGTGGTGCACCGTCCGCACGAAGCCCTCCACGACCCCGCGGTCGCGGAGGTCCACGAGAGCGTTGGCGTTGATGCCGTCCTGGGCGTGCAGGATGTCGAACTTCTCGCGCGGCACCACCCGTTCGAGGTGTCTGCCGTAAGCCGCGATGCGATCCGCCACCATCTCCGCCACGTTGTGCGGAGCGACGGTCACCGGGATCAGGTCGAGTCTGCACGGCAGACGCCGAAACAGTGTCTGCCCGGGCTCGGCGGGTGCCATGACCGTGACGTCGTGACCCTGACCGTGCAGGGCGCGCGCGAGCTCCAGCGTGTGCACCACACCGCCGCGAGGGTTGACCGAGTGCGTGAGGAGCGCGATCTTCATCGACGGCCCGTCATGCCGCCACGCCGCAGTCGCGCGGTGCGGCGGCAATGAACGCCTCGTAGCGGAAATCCCAGAGCGTTTCGGACTGTGCGCCCTGGGTCAGGCGGACTTCGGTGCCCTCCTCCACCCGCCCGATCGCCTCGCAGGCGATGTCGCGGGACCGGAAGACTGCGCGCACCGCTTCGACGTTCTCCGGCCGGACACTGAGGATGTAGCCGAAGCTCGGGAAGGCGGTCAGCCAGCGCGACAGGGCAACGCCATCGGGACACGGGATGGCGCCCAGATCGATGGTGGCGCCGGCGCCGGAACACTCGAGCATCATCATCGCCGTGCCGACGGCACCAGCCATGCTGATGTCCTTGGCGGCATCGCAGAGCCCCTGCTCGGCGATCCAGGGCAGCACGCCGATGTCGGCACGGAGCTGTTCGCCCGGCGCGTGGCTCGACGCGTTCCACCACGGATACGGCTCCTCGAAGCGACCCCGGAGATCCACCGCCATCAGGAGTGTGTCACCGGGCCGGGCGTTGAAGCTGCTCAGCAGCCGCCGGGCACGGCCGAGAATGGCCACGGCCAGCTGGCCCCGCTCGCTGCGGTTGTTGCTGTGGCCCCCGACGATGGGCACGCCGTAGGCAGCCGACGCGGCCGACATGCCGGCGATCACCTGGTCCGCCGGGTCCATGCCCTTGCTCCACAGGGCGTCCACCACGGCGATCGGGCGACCGCCCATTGCGGCGATGTCGCTGATGTTGACCATGACGCCGCTGTAGCCCGCGAACCACGGCATGCTTGTCACGAAGTCCTCGGTGAGCCCCTCGATCGCGAAAAGAAGGTAGCCGTCACCATCCGGGATGGCCGCACAGTCGTCACCATTGCCGACGGCCTGTGCCATCGCCGCTTCACCGCCCGGCAGGGACCGGGCAAGCGCACCCACAATGTCCCCGATATCGCGCTTGTGGGCGAAGCCGCGGCTTTCCCGCAGGCCTTTTGCGAGTTCCGCGAGGGTCATGGACGGGCGCGCGACAGCGTGACGAAGCCGCCGCACGGATCCTCGAACGGCGGATAGTGGGCGAGTTCGGCCTGCATGCGGGTGTGGGGTCGTCCGAACAGCGTCTCGTGTCCCAGTTCCTGCCAGTGCAGTGCCCGGAACATCGGCGCGTTCTGGCTCTGGACGTGAGCGCGGAAGACTTCGCAGCCCAGCGCGTGGGCGCTGGACACCGCCAGACGGATCAGGGAGGCGCCGAGCCGGCTGTGACGCCGGAACGCCGCGTGCACGGCCAGACGCGAGCCGTACCAGAGATTCGCGAGGCCATCTTCCTCCTCGCGGTGGATGCGCACAGTGCCGACCACCTGCTGCGGCATGCCGGCCACGCAGACGGATGCCACCAGGAGCTGCGCTCGCTCGTCGGTCGCATCCCGATCGTCCCCGATGAACACGCCCTGCTCGATGCAGAAGACGGCGCGCCGGAGAGCGTAGGCCTCACGCGCCTCCCAGTCCTGCGTCACCCACTTCACCCGGAACTCGCAGGGCGTGAACGCATCGTGATGGAGTTCGCAGAACTCGTCGTACAGGGTGGAGCCCGTGCGGACATCGAGCGCTTCGGCGAGCATCGCGAGGCCTCCTTACTTCTCGTAGGTGGACTGGGACGAGCACGCCCCGCACTTGCCGCATCCGGCCTTGAGATTGCGACCGTACAGCTCGGCAGACGACAACATCGCGCCCAGCGGCTCCAGCACCGAGCGCATGAACTCCGGACTCGGCGCAGGATGCGATTCAAGCGGCGTGCCGCTGATCGGGACGAAGGGCACCACGAACGGGTAGACGCCCAGACCGATCAGTCGCTCGCACATCTCCAGGATGGACTCACGCGAATCGCCCAGACCGGCAAGGATGTACGTGCTGACCTGACCGCGCCCGAATACACCGACCGCGGCCTCGAAGGCGCGGAGATAGCGTGCGATGGACACCGAAGCCTTGCCCGGCATGATGCGGGACCGCACCTCGGGCGTGACCGCTTCGAGGTGCATGCCCAGAGAGTCGATTCCCGCGGCGTGCATTCGCGCGAACCACTGGTCGTCGTTGGGCGGTTCGCACTGACCCTGGATGGGCAGGTCCACCGCGGCCTTGATGGCGAAGGCGCTGTCGCAAAGGATGCTGGCGCCGCGATCCGGCGTGGGTGGCGTGCCGGTGGTCAGGACCATCTGCCTTACGCCGTCGAGCAGAACAGCCGCCCGCGCGACCTCGGCGAGCTGCTCGGGTGTCTTGTGCGCGATGGTTCGCCCGGCCGCGAGGGACTGGCCGATCGCGCAGAACTGGCAGGCGGAATCGCGATGCTCGAAGCGGATGCAGTTCTGCAGAATGGTCGTGGCGAGCACATCGTGGCTGTGCAGGGTCGCGATGTGCGAGTACGGGATGCCGTCGAACGTCTGCAGGGCGTAGAAGCGGGGCTGCTTCGGAAAGCTGATGGCCGCGATGGGAATGTTCGCGCGCTTGAGCGTGATTCGGCCCGATCCGTCGGCGCGGTCCGCCACGAACGGGGACGCGGAGGCGGTCCCGGTGTGTACGGGCACCATGATCGTATGGCCGTCGACGGTGACGGCCTTGTGGTCCGACGGCCCGGCACCGCCCACCCGGGACGGCGCCCCGGCTTCGGGATCAGCCAGCCGCAACCCGAACGACTGGAGCTCCGACATCAGCTGCCGGGTCGCCGGACCGGGTGTCTGCGGATTCGTTTTCATGGCTTGCCTCCGTGGGGACGTACATCGGACTCATGGTTTCCGCCGGTTGCGCGTTGATGCGCAGGCTCAGCAGCTCGGGGCGCGCGTAGTGACCCACCGAGTCCATCATGCGTTTGCGCTTCGTGATCAGATTCATGTCCAGGTCGGCGATGACCATGCCCTCGCCTTCCCGCAGCGGCGTGGCGAGATGGACGCCTTCCGGAGAGATGATCGCGGTGTTGGAGCCGCCGCGCAGCGCCTTCTGCAGACCGGAATCCGGCGTGATCGCCGCGACTTGCTCGTCCGTGAGCCACCCGGTCGCATTGATCACGAAGCACCCTGACTCGAGCGCGTGGTGACGGATCGTCGCTTCGATCTGGTCGGCAAAGATCGGCCCGACCATGGAGCCCGGAAACTGGCTGCAGTGAATCTCCTCGTGCTGCGTCATGAGGGCGTAACGCGCGAGCGGGTTGTAGTGCTCCCAGCAGGCGAGCGCGCCGACGCGGCCCACGG
>CAZEDA010000105.1:0-9857 GCA_964510915.1 uncultured Rhodocyclaceae bacterium
TGCTTGTCCTTCCAGGTCTCGTGGCCAGGCTCGCCCGGGCCGGGGATCGTGTAGGTCCTCCAGCGGCGCTTGCCCGTCTTGAGGTCCATCGCCTCGATCCAGCCGCGGACGCCGTATTCGGCGCCGGCCATCCCGGTGACGACCATGTCCTTGACGATGAGCGGCGCCCCGGTGATGGTCTCGCTCTTGCCGGGATCGGCGACTTGCGCTTCCCAGATCTTGGTGCCGTCGACCTTGTTCAGCGCGATGATCCGGCCGTCGATGACCGGGGAAATCACCATGTTGCCGGCCAGCACGGCACCGCGGTTGTTGATGCCGCAGCAGGCCACCGTGGTCGCGTAGTCGGGATCGGGCGCGGGGTTGTACTGCCACACCATCTTGGGCACGCCACCGCGCGTATCCAGTTTGGTCACGACACCCCAGCCCGTCGTGATGTAGAGGAACCCGTTCTCGGCGATCGGCGTGCCTTCCAGGCCGGCGAACGGCCACTTGATGATTTCCTTGCCGCCGCCCTGCGTGCCGCCCATGGCCCACGTGAAGGCGACCTTCAGCTTCTTGACGTTTTTCTTGTTGATCTGGTCGAGACCCGAGAACCGATGGGCTTCCAGATTGCCGTGGTGGTTGAGCCAGTTGTGCGGCTCGCGCTCACTGTTGATCAGACGTTCGGTGGTGACATCCGCAGCCAGAGCCCCGGGTGCCATCGCGACCATGGCCGCGACTGCCCCGATCCCTGCTATGGATACCTGCAGGAGCTTCCTCTTCATTTGCACCCTCCCAGATACTGTTGTGTTGGAGTCGATCGGAATGCTCTTGGGAGTAGCCGGTTTGCGTCCCGCCCACCCCACAGGATCTCTTCCGTCGCCCGGATTGTGGGCCAACACGAGGGACAATTTCAACGGTGAGGCATCGGGAATATCTCACCAGGCAGTCAGTTACTCGCAGCGGATGCCGGACGGCGCATCGGGAGAAGCTCCCGGGAGCGCACCGCTCCGGAGCATGCCGCCCCTTCATTCCCTCGAATTGGTGCAACCGTTTGTCGATGACAACGCCGTCGCCATTCCCTGCAACCGGTATCGAATCAGATCATTGGCTCTTGGGTGCAACGCAGCATCCCTGCGGAAACGCCGATCGTCCATGTGGAACGGGCATTGCCGTGCAAACGCCGTGGCCGGCGACTCCGCCGGCCGGAGGCGGAGTTCCCATCCGTGGCACACCACCCTGCCCTGTTCGTCACCGAAAACTCCCGCCCGTCCGCACGCTGGCCGGTCGGCTGGCACATCCTGCTGTTCGGAGCCGTGTACGGCGTGCTGGCGCAGATCGGCCTGCATCAGTCCACCATCACCAGCAACGTCACGCTCATCTGGCCGCCCTCCGGCCTCGCGCTCTACGTAACACTTCGTTACGGCTGGTCGCTGTGGCCGGGGATCGTGCTCGGGGACCTCATCGGCAATGCGGGCACGGGCGCCCCGCTCGTCTCGGTGCTCGGCATCTCCGCAGGCAACATCATCGAGACGCTGCTGGTCGCCTGGCTCCTGCAGCACCGGCTGGATTTTCATCGGGAACTCGATCGCGTTCGCGATGTGGTCCTCCTGCTGCTGGTGGGCAGCGCGGGCGCCGTCGCCAGCGCGGTCATCGGCCCTGCGAGCCTGGTGCTCGGCGGCGTGCTGCCCGCGTCGCTGTACGGCAAGGTCTGGCTGCAATGGGTCATGGGAGACGCCACCGGCGTGATCGTGTTCACCCCGCTGCTTCTTGCCTGGGCATCGTGGTCGCCGTCGAGGGATCGCCCGTCCCGCCCCTGGGAAGCCATCGCGCTCGCACTGCTGCTGCTCGCCACCTGCGAAGGCGTCTTCGGCGGATTCGGGCTCGTGCGGCAGGGCGACTATCCGGCCGCCCTCGCGATCTTTCCGCTCGCGGTCTGGGCTGCCCTGCGATTCGGACTGCGGGGCGCGACGCTGGTCACGCTGGTCGTTTCGGTTGCCGCGGTGTGGGCCACGGTCGAGGGACGCGGCCCCTTCGTGCAGGCCGAAAGCGTCGACAGCCTGGTCCGGTGGTGGGTATTCGCGAACGTGATCACCGTCACGAGTCTGGTGCTGGCCGCCGCCCGCATCGAGCGTGCGCGCGCGGAAAACGATCTCGCGAAGGAGCGGGATTTCTTCTCGGCCGTGCTCGACGTGCAAGGTGCGCTCGTCGTCGTGCTGGATCGGGCCGGCCATGTGATCCGCACCAATGTCGCCTTCGAGACGCTGACCGGGTTCAAGACCCGCGACATCGGCAGCAGCGGTTTCTCGGCGACTTGCGTTCCTCCCGATCAGCGGGACAAGGTCGACGGGCATCTCGAATTGCTGCGCGTCGGCGTGTCGAACCGCGCGCGATACGACGCGAGCCTGCGCCGCAGCCAGGGCGATCCGCTGCTGATCTCCTGGTCCAACACGGCGATGCGTGACAGTCACGGCCATCTCACGCACGTGATTCTCACCGGCATCGACATCACCGAGCGCAACCGCGCCCTCGAGGCGGTGCGGACCGCGCGGCGGGAACTCGAGGTGCGCGTCAGCGAGCGCACCCGCGACCTGGCGATGGCGAACGCCGACCTCGAATCGGAGATTGCCGAACGACGTCGCCTCGAACGCGAGATCATCGACATCGCGGAACGTGAACAGATGCGCATCGGTCAGGAACTGCACGACGGGCTGGGTCAGCAGCTCACGGCGGTCGCGTTCCTGAGCGAAGTGCTCGCGAACCAGCTCGCGGCGACCGGGCACTCGCATGCCGGGGATGCACTGCGCATCGAGCACCTGGTGAGCGACGCGGTCTCGCAGGCGCGCCGGCTCGCGCGGGGTCTCGCCCCGGTCGAACTCGATGCCAACGGGCTGATGACCGCGCTGGAGCAGCTCGCCGACACTGCTCGCAGTGTCTTCGGCATCGACTGCCACTTCCGCTGCGCCGAACCTGTGCCCGTGGACGACGAGAGTGTCGCCATCAATCTCTACCGGATCGCCCAGGAAGCCGTGACCAATGCGGCGAAGCACAGCGGCGGTCGATGGCTGCTGATCGAACTGAGACGCCGCGACGACCGCCTCGAACTCACGATCACCGACGACGGCGTCGGCTTCTCCCGGCGTCCCCCGACCGGTGACGGCATGGGGTTGCGCACGATGCGTCACCGCGCGCGTCTCATCGGCGCGTCGATCACCATCGAGGAATCTGCCGGCAAAGGCGCCTGTGTCGCCATCGCTCTTCCCCGTTCGGAGGCACCGCCTGCCGCACCGGTAACTATCGATCGAGGTGTCGCCCATGCCTGACGCCACCCGCATCCTGGTCGTCGACGATCACCCGATCCTGCGGCACGGCATCGCGCAGCTCATCAACCGCGAGGCGGACCTGATGGTGGCCGCAGAGGCAGGCGGCATGGACGAGGCGCTGTCCGTGCTCGCGAGCCTGCCCATCGATCTCGCGGTCGTGGACATCTCGCTGGAGGGTCTGTCAGGGCTCGAACTGCTCAAGGTGCTGCGGCAGCGGCACCCTTCCGTCCGTGCCCTGGTGCTGTCGATGCACGATGAATCCGTCTATGCGGAGCGGGCACTGCGCGTCGGCGCGCGCGGCTACATCATGAAGCAGGAGGCGACCAAGAAGATCGTGCCCGCGCTCCGGGAAATCCGGAGCGGCGCGATTCATCTGTCCGAACGCATGCGGCAGCGGCTCCTGTCACGCTTCGTGGAACCGGACAAGACCCCCGACTCCTCGCCGCTCGCGCGCCTCTCCGATCGCGAACTGGAGGTGTTCCGTCTGATCGGCAAGGGCATGAAGACCGGCGAGATCGCCCGGCATCTGAACCGGAGCGTGAACACGATCGAGGCACACCGCGCGAGTCTCAAGCGCAAGCTTGCAGTATCGACGGGGCCGGAGCTCGCTCGCCTCGCCTTCCGCCTTCTCGAAGCGACACCGCCCGAAAACGGCCACTGAAATCCGGGGACGCCTCACGGATTCCGTGAGGCCGCAATCACGGGCGGCGCGATTCCTCAGGGGCATCGCGTCACCTAGCATGGCTCGCATCCTTTCCGATCGCGCACCATGCACCTCAGCCTGCAGCACATCAGCAAAAGATTCGGATCCACGCTCGCCAACGACGACGTGAGTCTCGACATTCCACCCGGCCGCGTGCTCGCACTGCTGGGCGAGAACGGCGCCGGAAAGAGCACGCTGATGAAGATTCTGTACGGCATGATCCGGCCCGACTCGGGAGAGATCGTGGTCGACGGACGTCCGGTGAGAGTGGCGTCCCCGCGCGCCGCCATGGATCTCGGCATCGGCATGGTGTTCCAGCGGTTCAGCCTGATCCCTGCACTCACGGTACGCGAGAACCTCGCGCTTGCGAGCCCGCGCACACCCTGGGTCATCGGCAGCGGCGCGCGCCGGGTTCCGGGTCTGCTGGATCGGCTTCGCGATATCGCCCCCGACGTCGATCCGGACGCGCGTGTCTCGACCCTGCCGGTCGGTCAGATCCAGCAGGTGGAACTCGCGAAGGTCCTCAACCTCGAGACCCGTCTTCTCATCCTCGACGAGCCGAGTGCCGTGCTGTCCGACACCGAGGCGGAGAGGCTCTGGTCGCTCGTGCGGGAGATCGCAGCACGCGGCATCGGCGTGGTGCTGATCACACACAAGCTTGGGGATGTGCGCGCCTGCGCGGACGACGTCGCAGTGATGCGTCGCGGCAAGGTGGTAGGCCGCGCGACCGCGGCGGACACGGACGCCCAGGCGCTGCTGCGATTGCTGGTGGGCGACGACGCAGTCGCCACAGTCTCGGCGGAGCCCGTGCGCAGGGAGGCCCTGCCACGCATCTGGATTCGCAACGTGAGCGCGGAAGGTCCGTCGGGCGCGATCCGCGATATCGATCTGCGCATCGCCCCGGGAGAAATCCTCGGCATCGCCGGCGTAGCCGGCAACGGGCAGGACACGCTCGCGGACGCCTGCGCCGGTGTCACGGGACTTCTGCAGGGCGAGGTGATCGTCGACGGCGAGACGCTGTTCGCTCCGCGGCTGGAACCACGCAACCACGGACGCGTCGCCTACCTTCCCGAGCAGCCGATTCGCAATGCCGTCGGCCCGGACCTCTCCCTGGCTGTGAACCTGTCGCTGCGGCATCTGCGTTCCCTGCCCTGGATGGTCGATCGCAAGCGCATGGAAACGACGGCGTCCGACCTCATGAAGCGCTTCGACGTGCGTCCCTCTGACCCCCAGCGGCGTGCCGAGACCCTGTCAGGCGGCAATCTGCAGAAGCTGGTGGCGGCCCGGGAACTGTCGGGCTCGCCGGCGCTCGTCGTGGCCTGCTACCCGACGATGGGCCTGGACGTCACGGCGTCCGCGGCGATGTATGCCCGGCTCTTCGCGATGGCCCGCGATGGCTGCGCCGTGCTGTGGATCTCGGAGGACCTCGACGATCTCCTCCGCTATGCCCATCGCATCGCCGTGCTGTTCCGCGGACGGATCGCCGGGGTGTGTGACGCCGGTCCCGCGAGCCGGACTCGCATCGGGGCATGGATGACGGGCGCCGAGGCATTCGCGTGATGAAGAGCGCCTTCGTGACGAACTGCGCGCACTCCGCCGCAGGCCGTCTCTTCCTGTCGACTGCTGCGTTCATCGCGCTGGCTGCAGCATTCTTTCTCCTCATCGGTCGCTCTCCCTGGGAGATGCTGTCCCTCCTCGCCCAGGCCGCCGTGGGCGACGGTTTCGCGCTGACGGAGTCACTCGTGCGCGCGACTCCCATTCTCCTGTGTGCTCTCGCCACGGCCCTGCCCGCGCGCCTCGGACTGATCTCGGTCGGCGCGGAAGGGCAGCTCTACTTCGGCGCCCTCGTCGGCACGGGGTTCGTGCTTTCCGCGACCGCCGTTGCCGGACCGCTGCAATTGCCGGCGATGCTGCTCGCCGGCATGGCCGGTGGCGCCGCCTGGGCGCTCGTGCCCACCTTGCTGCGGACGCGCCTGCAGATCAACGAGACCATCTCGACCCTGCTCATCAACTACGTTGCCGCGCTGCTGGTCACCTGGGTCGTCTACGGCCCCTGGAAGAACCCGGCGAGCCAGGGCTGGCCGGCGACAGCGGAGTTCCCGGAGAGCGCGCGGCTCGCGACGTACTTCGACAGTCGTGTGCACGCCGGCCTGTGGATCGGTGTGACGATCGCCGTGTTCGCCCACCTGATACTCACGCGCACGCGCTGGGGGCTCGGGCTCGATGTCCTGCGGAGCAACCCGCGCGCGGGTGTCCTCGCCGGATTGCGGTTCGACCGGCACGCGCTCACCGTGATGCTGCTGGGCGGCGCGCTGGCCGGGCTCGCAGGTATCGCCGAGACGTCGACGGTCCAGGGGCGGCTTCAGGCGAGCTTCTCGAACGGAGCCGGCTTCAGCGGCTTCCTCGTGGCCTGGCTCGCCCGCAATCACTGTCTTCGCATCGTTCCGATGGCTTTCCTCGTGGGAGCTCTGCTCGCGGCCGGCGACGGCATGCAGATGCTCGCGCAGGTCCCTTCGTCGGTCACGCTGGTGGCACAGGGCCTCCTGTTCGTCGCCGTGCTCGGCACGAACGGCATGCTCGATCGCGGAGTCCGGTGAGATGACCGCCTTCGATATCGTCACCTCCGGGTTTCTGATCTCCGCGCTGCGCAGCGCCACCCCGCTCACGTTCGCTCTCGTAGGCGAGACGCTCACCCAGCGAACGGGCGTCATCAACCTCGGTCTCGAGGGCCAGCTGCTGGTGGGAGCGATGTGCGCCTATGCGGTGACGGCGGCCTGGGGCAATCCCTGGCTGGGCCTGGTCGCCGGCGCGATAGCGGGCATGGCGTTGTCTTCCGTGCACGCGGCGCTGGTGGTCGGCGCACGCGCCAACCAGTTCGCGTCGGGTCTCGCGGTATGGATGCTCGGCTTCGGGCTTTCCGCGTACTACGGTTCCTCCCTGGTGGGCCGGAAGATCGAAAGCTTCGAGTCCATCGTGCCGAAGTCCGTTGCCGACGTGCCGGTCTTCGGGTCCGTCATTGCCGGACTCACACCGACCGTCGTGCTCGCAATGCTCATCGTGCCCGTCTCCGCGCTCTGGCTATGGCAGACGCGAACGGGACTTCGATGGCGCGCCGTCGGGGAATCGCCCGACGATGCCAGGGCCGCCGGTGCCAATCCGACTCTCATCCGCATCCAGGCCATCCTGCTCGGCGGCCTGCTGTCCGGACTCGGAGGAGCAGCCCTCTCCGTCGACTACACACGCACCTGGGCGGAAGGCATGAGCGCCGGTCGCGGCCTGGTCGCCGTCGGCCTCGTGATCGTCGCCCGATGGAATCCGTGGTGGACCTTTCCCGCGGCGCTGCTGTTCGGGGGCGCCGAGGCGCTGTCGCTGCGACTGCAGACCGCGGACTCGAACGTCTCCGCGCACCTCCTCCATTGCCTGCCGTACGTCGCAAGTCTTGCCATCCTGACCCTCACATATGTGCGGGGTCGGGTCAGCAGTGCCCCAGCCGGCCTGCGTGCCGTGATGGATCGATGAACCTTCCCAGGAGTCCCAATCATGAAACTGCGCACCATTCTTCGTTCTCTCGTTGCCACGGTCGCGTTCGCCGCGGCGGGAGCCGCGTCGGCTCAGACGATCGGCTACATCTATGTCGGCCCGGAGAAGGACTACGGGTACAACACCTCCCACGATCTCGGGCGGCAGTTCGTGGAGAAGTCCATTTCCGGCACCAAGACACTGCATGTCGAGAACATTCCCGAGACTGCCGAAGTCTCGCGAGTCATGGAGCGGATGATCAAGTCGGGCGCCAGCATCGTCTTCGCGACGAGCTACGGCTATCTCGACTATGCGATCGAACTCGGCAAGAAGTATCCGAAGGTCGCCTTCATGCACGCGGGCGGACTCAAGCTCGGTGACAACGTCGGCACCTACTGGGCGAACTCCGACGACGCGATCTACCTGGGTGGCATGGCGGCGGGCGCGGTGTCCAAGAGCGGCAAGCTCGGCTTCATCGCGGCCTTCCCGATTCCGCAGGTGGTGCGCTCCATCAATGCGTTCACCCTCGGCGCACAGGCCGTCAACCCCAAGGTGACGACGACCGTCGTGTGGACCGGAGGCTGGCTGGATCCCGCCAAGGAAGCCGAAGCCGCCAACTCGCTGATCGACGCAGGCGTGGACGTGATCGGTGAACAGGTCGACAGCCCCATCACCATCGCCCAGACCGCCGAGAAGCGCGGCATCTACGTCGTCGGCAAGGACGTCGATGTCGCGAAGTTCGCGCCAAAGGCCGTGCTGACCGGCGCCTCGTGGAACTGGGGCCCGACCATGGTGAAGGTGGTCAAGGAGATTCAGGCCGGCACGTGGAAACCGTCGCACATTCGCGGGGATCTCAAGGATGGCACGGTCGTACTGGACCCGTTCGGCCCGGCCGTGACGGAGCCCGTGCGCAAGTCCATCCTCGCCCGGAAGGCTGACATCCTCGCCGACAAGTTCGAGGTGTGGTCGGGTCCGCTCACGCGTCAGAACGGCACCGAGATTCTGCCCGCGGGCAAGCCGATGCCCATGGAAATGCTCGAGAGCATGGACTTCTTCGTGAAGGGCGTCATCGGCACGGTGAAGTGACCTGCCTCTCCGTCGCCTGAACTCCTACTGCCGGGCGGAGCCGCGGCTCCGCCCCTTCCACCTCGGAGAAACGCCATGACCAAGCGTTCCACCAAGAAAGTCCCGATGGGCTCCGCTGCTGCCAACCAGTGGATCGTGAGCAAGAACGAAGTCGACATCACCCGCAAGCGTCCCAAGGCAACGCGCGCGATATCCATCGACGCGGAACCGCAGCGAGTCGTGTTCGACGCGAACCGATCCGCGCTGGTGATCGTCGACATGCAGAACGACTTCTGCGCGAAGGGCGGCTATCTGGACTACCGGGGCGTGGACTACACGGCGGACCGCGCACCTATCCGTCCGCTGAAGCGCCTCGTCCCGGCATTGCGTCGAGAGAACATCCCCGTGATCTGGCTCAACTGGGGTGTCCGTCCCGACCTGCTCAACAGCTTTCCTTCACTGATGCACGCGCATACGCACGATGGCACCGGCGCCGGCCTTGGCGACACCATTCCTGGCGGCGCCCCGATCCTGCGCAAGGGGAGCTGGGGCGCGGCGGTGGTGGATGAAATCAATCCGGGTGACCGCGACATCCATGTAACGAAGTACCGCTTCAGCGGTTTCTGGGATACCGAACTGGACAGCATCCTCCGCAACCTCGACGTCACCACGCTGTTCTTCGCGGGCGTGAATGCCGATCAGTGTGTGATGACCACCCTGCAGGACGCCACCTTCCTCGGGTACGACGCCCTGATGCTCGACGACTGTGTCGCGACGACATCGCCCGACTACTGCATGGAAGCCACCCGCTACAACGTGAAGCTGCTGTTCGGCTTCATGACGGATTCGAAAGCTCTCCTCACCGGACTCGCAGGATCATGAGCCAAATCCGAGAACGCCTGACTGCCATGGGCCTGGAACTTCCAACGCCACCCACGCCGGTCGCGAACTTCGTTCCTTTCACGGTCGTGGGCTCACTTGTCTTTCTCGCTGGCCAGGTCAATGAGTGGAACGGCACCGTTCCCTACGTCGGAAAGCTCGGGCGTGAGTTCGACGTGAACGCTGGTCGCGATGCCGCGCGCCTCTGCGCCTTGAATCTTCTCGCCTGCCTCGAACTCGCGGCAGGCGGCGATCTGGACCGAGTGCGCCGCTGCGTGCGTTTGGGGGGATTCGTGAACGTCGTGGAGGGATTCGTTGAAGTCCCGGCGGTGGTAAACGGCGCGTCGGACCTGATGGTGGGATTATGGGCAGAGCGAGGTTGTCACGCG